>JAOPYH010000149.1 GCA_025964715.1 Streptosporangiaceae bacterium
TTGTTCGCCGTCGACAAGTCCCAGCGCTGGTTGGCATCGCACATCAGCGTGACGTCGTCTCCGATCGCCCGGCGGACGGCACGCGCCCGTCGTGCGTCCTCCCTCCAGTCGGGGCGGCCCACCTTGATCTTCACCCGGGACCATCCTCGGTCGATCAGCGACGTGAGGTCCCGGACCAAATCGGCATCGGTAAGGTTGAGCCAGCCCCCATCGGTGTTGTACGCCTCGACGCTGTCCGGTGTCCCGCCGAGAAGTCGCCACAGGGGCATGCCCGCGCGCTGCGCGGCGAGGTCCCACAGGGCGATGTCGACCATCGCCAAGGCCATGTGGATGACGCCGGCCCGGCCCATCCAATGCGTCGGCAGCCAGTAGAGGCGCTTCCAGGTGCCCAGGATGTCCTCCGACGAGGTGTCGAGGAGAGCGTCGGCGTAGTAGGAGGTGATCACGTCGGAGAGGAGTTCAGGGGCGCAGTGGATACCGGAGATCCCGGTCCCGACACGGCCGTCGGCGGTGCGGATCTCCACCACGGGCACTGTCCAGTGCGCCAGGGCGGCCGTGGCGTCGGCGATGGGCCTCTTGAGGGGCACGGCGAGGGCGTACGTCTCGACGGACGTGATCACGGCACCGTCGTCGCCACGCAGCAGGTCGGCGCCGTGCGCGGACAGGAGCCCGCGGGCGGTACCGAAGGGAGTCTGATCGGTCATTCCTCCAGTCGGCCATGGCGGCTGGGGCTCGTCAACGCCGAGATGCGGATGCGGGTGATCTGCCGCGCAGATGTCACCCCGATGGATACTTGCGCTGACAGTGGTCTAGCTGTTGCGCTGAGGAGGTTTCGTAAATGGCACTTGAGCTGGCGTGGCTGCGCACGTGGGTTGAAGTCGTGGACGCCGGCGGCTTCACGCGAGCAGCCGAGCACATGCACTTGTCGCAGCCGCGGGTCTCGGCGCACATCGCGAGTCTCGAACGAGAACTGGGATGCTCTCTGATCGAACGCCGGATCAGACCGCTCACCCTCACCGACGACGGCCGTGCCTTGCTGTCCAGGGCTCGGGCCGTCCTCGCGGCCGCCGACGAACTGGTCACCGCGCGCCAGACCGACCGCGGAACCATCTCGGGAACCGTAAGCGTCGCGAGTTTCGCCAGCGGAAGCTCCGAATTTCTCCCAGGCGTCATCACCAAGCTGTGGGAAGAGCATTCGCAGATCCATGTCGCGGTGCTCGACGGAGATGTCGGCTTCATCGAGGCGGCACTGTCCGAGCGTCGGGTTTCGGTGGCGCTCCGTCCGATCCGGCCCGAGCCTCACGATCAAGCGTTCACCATGCGCCCGCTGTGGCGAGAGCCGTTCGTCATGCTCGCGCCGACCGGCCACCCGCTGCTCGAAAAGAGCGAAGTCGACCTGCGCGATTTCGCGAATCAGAGGGTAATCACCATCGGCAATCCGCTTGCTAACACGGTGGTCGGCTATGAGGCCGAAGTCGAGCTGAGCGTCAAGGACATGGTCGCCCCCTACGGCACCATTTCCCATCAGCCGACCACACTCGGCGCCATGGTGCGAGCCGGACACGGTATCGGAATCATCAACTATCTGGGTGCGGTGATGATCCAGCGTGAGGGCATGGAAATGCGGCCCATCCGCGACCTTCACCGATACCGCGATGTCGGCATCTGGTGGCATTCCGAACGTCCCCTGGGTGCGGCTGCCCAGGCGTTTATCCGCGCGGCCATCCGGGCACCTCGGCCAGAGGGCACAACGGCTATTCCGCCGCCCTGAATCACCCTGCACTATTCGCAGTGCGGATATCGGCCATCCGTGATTCAGCATTGACGTGGTGGCTGTCCCGGGCGAGGTTGTCGGCAGTAGCCTGCAACGGGACAGCAGCGCGGTTGTCGGCTGTGGAAAGCAAGGGACGGAGTCGGCATGGCCGGTGTTCGGATTTACTCGGATCTCGATGTCGCGGTTCGCAGCGACACGTCGGACGTGGGCGAGGGACCCGTCTTCGATCCTCGCACCGGCCGGCTTGTGTGGGTCGACATCTACGGCTGCAAGGTGTTCGAGGACGACCTGTCGAGCGGTCGGCAGACCGTGACCGAGGTCAGCATGATGGTCGGTGCAGTCGCGCCGCGTGCCGACCATGAAGGCTTCGTCGCCGCGGTGGCCGATGGATTCGGCTTCATCGCCGACGGCGAGCTGAAGATGGTCGACCAGGTCCTGCCCGAACCGAACCTCCGCATGAACGACGGCAAGGTGGACTCGCGGGGACGGTTCTGGGCCGGCAGCAACGACCTCGAGTTCGCCTCCGGGCAGGGACGGCTGCACCGCTGGGACGGCGAGTCCCCGAGCGTCGTCGTCGTGGGCGGCTTGGTGCTGCCGAACGGACTGGGCTGGAACGCCGAGGACACCGTGATGTACCTCGCCGACAGCTACGCCAACCTGCTGTACAGGGCGGACTTCCATCCGGAAGCAGGGGACCTCGGTCGTTTTGACACCCTCGCGGAGACCGAGGGACCGGGCGTTCCCGACGGCCTGGCGGTCGACGTGGACGGGTGCTTGTGGGTGGCCATGCACGGAGGCCGTGAGGTACGCCGATACGATCCGACCGGGCGCGTGGTCGGGGTCGTTCCGGTGCCCGTCCTGCAGCCGTCGAGCTGTGTCTTCGGTCCGGATGGCCGTCTGTACATCACCTCCGCGCGCAACGGGTTGTCTCCCGAGGCACTGGCGCGCTCCCCACTGTCCGGTT
>JAOPYH010000305.1 GCA_025964715.1 Streptosporangiaceae bacterium
TCGGAGTCTGGGACTCCAGTCCAGAAATGCCCGTCATGGGGGCGTGCGACCTGCAAGGAGAGTCAGGCCGGGGACTCTATATCGTCGCGGCGCTCGCCGATGACCACGGTGCCTACCGGGTGAGAGACCCGAACGGGAAAATAGTCTGGGCGAGACTGGATTTCATGACGCGGGGCATCTCGTGGATTCGTAGCAGCGAAACTCACTGAGCCCAGACACCGGAGGCCGCGGGACTTCCCCCCAGACCGCGCCTTCCCGTGTCTGTGAAAAGGAAGGCCACGCCCGTTGTCGTAGCTCCGACTCCAACCGGCGTGGCCTTCCGCTATCCGCATACCTTAGGGCTCGCTTTCAGCGGTACATGCCCGAACTGCTGTTGCTTGAGTCCAGCCAGGCCAGAGACGCGTCGACTACCTCGCCTGCGTAACCAAGGCTGCCAGGGGACTCCTCGTCCTGTCTTGGCGAGGGCGACCTCCCAGAGCTTGTAGGCGTCGAGTGTCGCTTCGTCGAGGTCGCGGATCTCCTCCAACATGCTGATCGCAGAGTCGCCGTCGCCCTCCTGGGGGAAGTGCTTGACGGAAAACTCGGCCGTTATCGGCCATCCCTCCGACTACGCGATCCAGGGGATAGAGACAGGGCCCGCCCGGTGCGCACCGGGCGGGCCCTTGTCGCCGGTCGGGGATCAGCCGAGAAGGTGTGTCATCGCCCTCCTGACGAAGTCCGTCCGCTTCGCTTGAGTGCTCAGGCCCTCGGTGCCGAAGCCGACGTACACGGTGTCGTTGGTGGTGACACCCGCGCCCTCCTCGAACGCGCGCTGTGACCTGGTCCAGTCGTTGGCCGCGGGGCCGGAACCCGGGGGCGGGCCCGCGACGGTCCAGCCGCCGAGATCGGTCTCGAAGGAGGTCTCCGAGATCGTCGCGCCGTCCGCGGTGACCTTGGCGTCGTCGACGAACACGCCGATGCCCTGGGTGCCCCAGTCGCTGGCGTAGGAGATCGACAGCTCGACCTTCTTGCCCGCGTAGGGGGACAGGTCGATCTTCCAGTCCTGCCAGCCGTTGGACTTACCGGAGGCCGCGTGCCACGCCCCGGTCGTACCCGTGGGGGAGCAGTCCGCGCCCTGGTAGTGCGTGCTGAACGGGTGGATGGTCCGCCAGCCGGAGGCGCAGCTGTCGCCGGTCCCCTGGCTCGTGTGCCCATTGGCGTCGGGCAGCGTCGTCCAGTCGTCGGCGCCCACGGTGTGCGCCTCGACGAACACGTGGTCCCAGCCCGCCTCGGTGTCATAGGAGGTGAAGAACGTCAGCTCACCGCTGCTCTTGCCGGTCAGGTCGACCGTCCGGGTGAGCCTCTTGTACGACACGTCCGCCGCCTGGCTGTAGGCGTACCAGGCACCGGTGTGCGGGTCGAACGGAGCGCCGCCGGGCCGGTCCCACGCGATCGGCGCCGAGCCGGCGAACTGGGGGAACTCCTTCTTGGGCAGGAAGCTCGACGTCGTGAGGAAGGAGGCGGTGTGGTTCTGGTTGTTCGCCGAGTCGCCGCCGTTCAGGGGGCTCTGGAATCCGGTGAACGCACCGCCCGTCCCCTTGACCGGGTACGGCTTGCCGTCCGCGCCGGTTCCGCCGCCGTCCACGTACGTGTAGGCGCCGAGGTAGTACTGCAGGAAGTCGTTGAGGATCGGCAGGCAGGGCGGGTCCGTACGGACGGCGCACTCCGGTTGGGCCGGGACGTCCGGCTCGTAGAAGTACGCGCCGTCGGCGCCCTGTGCCAGCCCGGCGTTCTTGCCGGTGTAGAGGAGTTTGCCGCCCTCGTTCAGGTAGTCGCGGACGTTCAGTTCCGTATCCACCGCGAGCTTCGCGGCCGTGCCGCCGGGCTGACCGACGGCACGGGTCACGACGTCGTCGCCGCTCTCCCAGACCACCGCCTTGTAGTGACTCAGCACGCCGAGGTGGTGGGGTGCGGTGCGACCGTGCGTGTCCACGTCGTAGACGTCGGAGCTGTGGCCGGCCGCGCTGAGCGCCTTGGTGTAGGCGTCGGCGTACTTGGCCTGGGTGACGCCCTGCGCCGGGCTGGCGCCGGTGACGTCCTCCGCCGCCAGGACGAGCACGTCGCCGCCGATGTCGTCGGCCACCGTGTAGGTGAAGTGCCGGCTGGAGACCGGCTTGCCCTTGCCGGCCGCGGAGAACCAGACCTCCACGTTGTCTCGAGGCTTGGTGCCATGGACGGTGCCGCGGAACTCGCCGTAGTAGAGATCGTTCTCATTGCCGTAGCGTTCGCCGCCCCGCCACTCACGCGCGGGGGAAACCCGGGCCGGACCGCCGTTGATGCGGTACCGCATGTGCAGGCCCTCGAGCGAGCGACGGGCCTCGACCGCCACCGGCTGCGTGCGGCCATATGACGTGTCGAAGGAGTCGATGACCAGATCCGGCGTGCTCTTGCCGACGACCGAGACGGGATGGTCCGGGGCGTGCGCCGACTTCGCGGTGGCGATGACAAGCGGGAGGTTCTTCTCGAACTCCTGCTGGATCAGCTTCTCGTCGTCCGGGAAGTGGAAGACGCTCGGGCAGTCCTCGGGCCTCCACTGGTCGTTCGGGTCGATGGCGCTGGCCGTCTGGCAGGTGGACTGCTCTGGCGTGATGGTGAGCGTCCCGTACAGGTTGGTCATGTGACCGTCGGTCTCGCCGTTGGTGGTGTAGAGCTCCGCGCCGATGTCGGGATCGTAGCCGGGCACGGCGGGGTGCTGGTCATTACCGAGCAGCGCCTCGAAGATCCGGTCGTCCGGGGTGGGGGTCTGTGTCTGCCAGCCGACGCCGTACAGCAGCAGCTCTGCCGCGGAGTGATAGTTGATCATGTACGTGGGCCGCACCCGCTTCGCGAAGGCGTTCTGTGCCTTCGTCTCCGGCTCCGAGTTCGGGCCGGTACCGCGGTAGGTCTGGCCGTCGAAGGACGCGGAGGAGCCTTCGTTGTCGTAGCCCCACTTGTAGCCGAAGTTGCGGTTGGGGTCGACGCCGTCGATGGTCGTGAGCTGACCGTCTCCGTTGTTGTCGCGCAGGTTCTTGCGTCACATCCGGAAGTCGGGGTCGAAGGTGAGGTCGTAACCGTCGACGTTCACGACCGGGATGAACCACAGATCGGTCGTGTCGACGATCTTGGTGATCTCGGGGTTGCTGCCGTAGTTGTCCAGGAAGTGGTGGAGCTCCCGGCGCACGGTCTCGGGAGTGATCCACTCACGGGCGTGCTGCGTGGCCTGGTAGACGACGGCCGGACGCTTGCCACCGATCTCGAGGGTGCGGGCGCCCTTCGTTACGCGGACGGCCGTGATCGGCTTGCCCTTCAGGGACGTGCCGATATCGACCGACCGGGCGATCCCGGGATGGGTGTTCGCCGCGTTGACGATCTCTTCGCGGATGTTGCCCGGTCCGGTGTACGGACGGAACACCTTGCCCTGCTCGGCCAGCACCTTCGAGCGCTCCGCGGCGGTCTGTCCTTTGATCTTCTTGGCCTGGAGGGGAACGCCCTTGGCGCGCAGGGCATCACCCTGCGCGCGGCTCATGATGACCTCGACGCCCGCCTTGCCGTTGACGGACTTGCCGAGGGAGATGTCCTCATGATCGAAACCGAGTTGGCGAAGCATTTTGACCTGATCCGGAGTGATCTGGCCGGCAAAGACCTCGAGCCGGTCCTTGCTGCGATCCGGGCCCGGCGGAGCGGCTGCGGCCGGAGCGGCCATGGCCGTCCCGGCTCCCAATGTGATCGCGGCAAAGAGGGATGTGACAACGCGTCTCATCGCACCTCCTGTATGAGGATGTCGAGGAGCCCGCGGGGCACGTGAGAACTCCGCGACGGGGGAGATGGTCAGCCTCGTACCGCCGCAATGGTGCGGTCAATGCCGTAAATCCGTTTTGTGGATATCTGCCGTTCGGCGACTCTTTTTATGTCGCACGTACCGTTGGAACTCCACGGTCGGTCACGTAGGAGTGGTCTTACCGCCAAGCCCACATCCTGGCAAGGAGCATGAAATCAGGGAAATGGCCGCCCGGATCTCCGGTATCCGCCCGCAATTCGCTCTTGTCCTCGCCGGCGCCCTATCCGGTCAGATCCGCTCGATGGTGATGTCGGCGGGACCGAGGGTGGCGGCATAGGCGGCCACGTCGCCGGAGTCGCTGGTGAGGATTTGCGCGGGTACATGGAGCGCGGCCGTGACGACGACGAGCGCGTCCACGGCGTCGGGCTCTTTCTTGCCAGGCGGAACCGCCTTGGCCAACATCGCCTCGGCCCTTTTGTAGGAGTCCAAGGTGGAGGTCTTGGCGCAAGCCACGCAGCCCGCTCGCGCAGCGATCGCGTCCTGCATCGGAGAGGCCGCACCGCACGTTTGCGGGACCGTGCAGTCCTTCAGGTACCCGCTGAACGCGTGCACGTTCTTGGGGTCCGGGCGCCATGCTCGCGCCAGCACCGGGCCGATGATGATCGGCCGGTGCGGTGCGGACCGCAGCCCATGGTGCAAGGTCAGAGCGACAGCGTCTCCACGCAGCATCGCCAGCAGCATGCCCGTGTCATAGACGACCGTACGAGCGGTCACGCGACATCGGCCCGGTCGCTGCCAAGAGCCGAGCCGAGAACGCGGCGGATCAGACCCTGCTGCTGCGCGGTCAGATCCTCGAATGCCGGCACACCCGGCTCCTCCAGTCCGGCAGCCTCATCCAAGGCTTACGCATGTCCTGCACGCGATGGGATGGGATGACGAGCGGCGGCCGCCCGGAAAGCCGGGCGGCCGCCGCCGGAGCCTGGTCCGCGTCAGGGATTTGTGTCAGGGGCTGACGTAGTGCGGGACGTTGGCCTTGACGATGTGCTGGTGGTAGGTGAAGACCTCGGGCGAGCTCGGGTCGACCGTGGCGCTCACCCAGTGGTTCTGGTCGCTGCCGAAGGTCTGCACCCGGGTGACGTTCTCGATCGTCGCGCCCTTGGCGTCCTTCAGCGGCTTGTCGATGTTGAGGAAGTGGCTGTCACCGTTGACGAGCACGACCTGGCCGGGGAAGCCGATGGACAGCTGGGCCAGCTTGCGCTTGGTGTCGGCGAAGTGCGGGGTCGGGTCGTCGGTGGCCCACATGTTGGCCTGGATGACGACCATGACCGCGGCCGACTTGGCGGCCTTGGCCTGGGCGAAGGTCTTGTCGAGCCAGTCCAGGTTGGCCGTGTTGCGCGCGGTGTACTCGGCCTGGTCGCCGTCGATCTGCTTCCCGGCGGAGTCGAACTGCGGCGCGTTGTTGTCGCTGCCCGTCACGTTCAGGCCGGCGTAGGTGACCCGTCCGTACTGCCAGCGAACGTTCTCGGGGAACTGCGCGCTCTGCCGGGTCAGCTTGAGCTTGCGCTGGCCGAGCGACTCGGGGGTCGAGGCGAACATCTTGCGGACCAGGGAGAGCCGCTCGCTGGGGTTGTAGCTCCCGGCGCTGGCGCGGTCGCAGTCGGTCCACTCGTTGTCGCCGGGCACGTAGACCAGCGGCTTCTTGAAGGAGTTGTAATCCTTCAGCGCCTGGTCGTAGAGCGGCTGGTCACAGCGCTCCGAGCCGTTCTTGAGGTCCCCGTCGAAGGTCGTGAAGGCGACGTCGCTGTTGTTGATCTCCTTGATCACATTGGGGAACTGCGCACGGCCGGTGTCCCCGTACGGCATGTCACCGATGAGGCCGATCTCGTAGGAGCCGGCGCGGTCGCCGTGGCTGTTCGGCGTGGCGTATGCGGAGGCGGTGCCCGCCGCGACCGTGGCCCCGAGCGCTACGGCGGCGAGTGCGGCGCCGGCGATGCGGATGCGCATATAAAGATCCTCCTGGAGTGTGTGAATCGCGCAGATTCCATCGGATCGCGATGTACGGCGGGTTGCGTCCGCGTGTGCCCGGCGCCAATTCGGGCTGACCGAACGCACAGCGTCAGGCATGATCCTCCGACTGTGCGCGCCGGCCCGGTCATTCCCTGCCGAGGAGGCGCAGCAGTTCGGCGGTGAATTCGGCAGTGGTGGCCGAGCCGCCGAGGTCGCCGGTGCGGGTGTCGGTCTTCGCCAGGACCGAGGTGATGGCGGCGATGATCTCGGCCGCCGCCTCCGGGTGGCCGAGATGGTCGAGCATGAGCGCGGCCGACCAGATGGCACCGATCGGATTCGCGATCCCGCGGCCGGCGATGTCCGGTGCGGACCCGTGGACCGGCTCGAACATCGAGGGATGGGCCCGCTCCGGGTTGAGGTTGGCCGAGGGGGCGATGCCGATGCTGCCGGCGACCGCCGCGGCCAGGTCACTCAGAATGTCGCCGAACAGGTTGGACCCGACGATCACGTCGAACCGCGCCGGATCGAGGACCAGCTTGGCGCAGAGGGCGTCGATGTGCTCTTGGTCCCAGCGCACGTCGGGGAAGGACCCGGCCCGCTCCCGCACGATCTCATCCCAGAAGGGCATGGTGTGCACGATGCCGTTGGACTTCGTCGCGGACGTGAGGTGACCGCCGCGCCGGCCGGCCAGGGCGAAGGCGAAGTCCGCGACCCGGGTGACGCCCGCGCGGGTGAAGACCGCCTCCTGCACCGCCATCTCCTCGGGGAGGCCGCGGTTCAGCCGGCCGCCGATCTCGCTGTACTCGCCTTCGACGTTCTCGCGTACGACGACGAAGTCCACTTCCCCTGGCCGCGCGTCCCGGACCGGACTCGGGATGCCCTCGAAGACCCGGATCGGCCGCAGGTTCACGTACTGCCGGAACTCTCGGCGGATCGGGATGAGCAGCCCCCACAGCGACACGTGATCGGGCACGCCCGGAGCGCCGACGGCGCCGAGGAAGATGGCGTCGTGGGGACGCAACTGCTCGAGTCCGTCCTCGGGCATCATGGCGCCGTCACGCAGATAACGCTCGCAGGACCAGTCGAACTCGGTGTAGGCGAAGTCGATGCCGTGCCGCCGCCCGGCCGCCTCCAGCACTTCATAGGCCGCGGGTGTGACCTCCCGGCCGATTCCGTCGCCGGGGATCGAGGCAATGCGGTACGTCGTCATGCCCCGATTGCAGCAATCGCAGGATCACCGTGTCCAAGTCCGTTAGGTCACCCTCGTTATAGCCGCTCCCTATCGACCGAGGTCCCGGCCACCGCCATCACCGTAAGACCGCCGTCGCCCACGCTCTGGACCGCGACCAGGCCGCGCCCGTGACCTCGCTCCCGCGTGGGTCCATGTCCGTATGCGGCCTTCTGGGCGCCTTCGGGCGGATGGAGGTGTCACGATGTCGGCGAGTCAGTGGCGTGTGTCCGCACTGCGGCAGACGCCGTCCCGCCTCGGCGAGCGGAGGGACCGATGACGACCGGCGAGAGTGTGCAGCCGACCAGGACCGATGTCGACCAGGCGCTGCTGGGGCACTCGACCTACCGCAGCCTCGGCGAACAGAAACTGTCCCCGGCCGAGGAGAAATTCGAACGGGCCCGCCGGACGACGGGACTGTGGCTCGCGCCCCTGGTGACGATCCTCTTTCTGCTGCTGCCCGTGGACATGCCCGCCCGTCAGCAGACACTCGCCGGGATCCTGCTCGGCGTCATCGTCTTGTGGGTCACCGAACCGGTGCCGATCCCGATCGGCGGGTTCATCGGCGTGGCCTGCGTCGTGATCCTCGGCGTCGCTCCCGCGAGCGACGCCCTCGCTCCTTTCGGCTCCTCGACGATCTTCACCTTCATCGGCGCCTTCATCCTCGCGCAGGCCATGCTCAAGTACGGGCTGGCCCGCCGCTTCGCCTTCCGGATCCTCTCGCTGCCGGGTGTGGGCGGTTCTACCATCAGCGTCATCGTGGCGTTCGGCCTGATCACCTGTCTGCTGTCGGCGTTCGTGTCGAACACGGCCACGGTCGCGATGCTGCTGCCCACCGCTCTCGGCATGCTGGCCGTCATCGCCAAGATGCTCCAGGACCGCGGGCTGGTCGCCGAGGACTTCGATCCGCTGCGCCTGCGCGTCGGCACCGCCATGGTCCTCATGCTGGCGTACGGCGCGAGTGTCGGCGGCCTGCTCACCCCCGTGGGCAGCCCGCCGAACCTCATCGGCCGCGGACTCATCGAGGAGGCGACCGGGGAGCGGATCTCGTTCGCCCAGTGGACGGCCACGGCGGTGCCCATCTGCGCGCTGATGTTCGTCGCGCTCGTCGTCATCCTGCTGCTGCTCAACAAGCCCGAGATCCGGCGCATCGAGGGCGTGGCGGGCTACGTACGGGCGGAGCGCGCCGCCATGGGCAGGCTTTCGCGGGCTGAGAAGAACGTCCTCGTCGCCTTCGCGTTCACCGTCTCGCTGTGGATCTTTCCTGGTCTGGTGGCCCTGATCGCGGGGACCGGCTCGTCGGTGTACGAGACCGTGAGCGGCCGGCTCAACGAGGGTGTCGTGGCCGTGCTCGGCGCGTCTCTGCTGTTCCTGCTGCCAGTGGACTGGAAGAAGCGGGAGTACACGCTCAACTGGAGCGACGCCACCCGCATCGACTGGGGCACGATCGTGCTGTTCGGCACCGGCATCATCTTCGGCTCCCTGCTGGAGGACACCGGCCTGGCGAAGACGATCGGCCGGTCCGCCTCCGACGCGCTGGGCCTGACGAGCCTGGTCGCCATCACGGCCTTCGCCGTGGTGCTCGCCATCCTGGTCTCGGAGACCACGAGTAACACGGCCTCGGCCGCGGTGGTCGTGCCGATCATCATCCCGATCGCCGTCGCCGCGGGTGAGAACCCGTTCGTGCCGGCGCTGGCCGCCACGTTCGCGGCCTCGTTCGGCTTCATGTTGCCGGTGTCCACGCCGCAGAACGCGATCGCGTACGGGTCGGGTGTGGTCCCCATCACCACGATGATCCGGTCCGGCTTCTCCTTCGACCTCATCGGCGGTGTGCTGATCCTTATCGGCATCCCGCTGATGGTCGGGATCACGGGCATCGGCCCCTGAGTGGTACGCCGAGCCACGAATGTGCGCTCTGCCGGCCTAGGTGCGCGCCGGCCGGCCGGCGAGGGACCCTTCGTGCAGGAGCAGGAGGGTGTAGGCGGCCACCGTCGAGTCGTCGGTGATGGCGCCGTCGCGGATCATCTGCTCGAAGTCGCCGCGGGTCACCAGGCGCTGGCGCATGTCCTGTTCCTCCGCCTCGCGGGCGGTGTCTCCGGGTTCGAGGCCCGTCGCCAGGAAGGCGTGGAAGCCCTGGCCGGTGGTGCCGTGGGAGCCGTGCAGGAACCCGAGCCGGGTGAGCGTCCGCGCCCGGAGGCCGGTTTCCTCGGCCAGCTCGGCCCGGGCGAGCTCCTCGGGGTCTCCTTCCCGCTTGTCGGGGTAGCCGCCCTGGGGGAAGCTCCAGGACCGCCGGCCGATCGGATAGCGATACTCCTCGACGAGGTGGAATCCGTCGTGCTCTGCCGGGATGACCAGGGCGAAGTCTGGTTTGTCCACCACCCCGTACACGCCCCGCGACCCGTCGGGACGCTCGATGCGGTCCTCCCGCACGGTCATCCACCGGTTCTCGTAGACGACCTGCGATGAAAGCTTCCGGATCGTGGGCCCGGTCACCGGTGCCAGACCTGTCCGGTCGGGCGGACGACGATCTCGTTGATGTCCACGCTCGGCGGCTGGTTCACCGCGAAGAGCACGGTGCGGGCGACGTCGGCGGGGTCGAGCTTGGCGTGCTGGGCCCGCTCGGGATTGATGAGTACGGTGTCGGTCAGGCCGGGCTGGATCAGCGTGACCCGCACGCCGGTGTCGGCCAGCTCGGCGCGCAGGTTCTGCGCGAGGCCGGTCATCGCCCATTTCGTCGCGGAGTAGACGCTGCCGGGGGTTTGTATCCGCCCGGCGACGGACCCGGTGATGACGAAGTGGCCCTTGCTGTCGCGAAGGGCCGGCATGGCCGCCCGGGCGGTGATGGCCGGCCCGTACACGTTCGTGAGGACCATCGACCGCCAGTCCTCGGGCGTGGAGCTCTCGTCCATGAAGGACGTCGGGTTGGCGATCCCCGCGTTGGCGAACGCGACGTCCAGGCGGCCATAGGCCTCGAGCGTGCGGTCCACGGCGTGCCGGACCTGCTCCCACTCGGTGACGTCGCACGTGACGGCCACGGCTCGATCCGGGCCGCCGAGCTCGCGGGCCAGCCGGTCGAGCCGTTCGCGCCGCCGGCCGGCGAGTACGACCCTGTCGCCCTCGTCGACGGCCAGCCGTGCGGTCGCCTCACCGATGCCGCTGGACGCTCCGGTGATGAGAAAGACCCGATCTGTCATGCCTCCACCTTTCCAGACCGGTCGCCGCGACCGTCCGGCGCTCGGGTATAAGGACGTCCAGCTGTGCGGCGGGCGAAAATGGAATGTGGCTCATTGGGTGCTGCACGTTGACCTCGACCAGTTCGTCGCCGCGGTCGAGGTGCTGCGTCGCCCGGAGCTGCGCGGACGCCCGGTGGTCGTCGGCGGTGATGGTGATCCCACCAAGCGCGGCGTGGTGAGCACGGCCTCGTACGCGGCGCGCGCGTACGGCGTGCACTCGGGCCTCCCGCTCCGCACAGCGGCGCGGCGATGTCCTGATGCGGTCTTCCTCCCCGTCGACCGGGAGGCCTGCGATGCCGCTTCGTCCGAGGTGATGGCGACGCTACGGGAGTTCGACGCCGTGGTGCAGGTGCTCGGCTGGGACGAGGCGTTCCTCGCCGTCGAGGGCGACGACCCCGAGGCGACGGCCGGCGAGATCCGCGGACGTGTGCGCGAGGCGACCGGCCTGGAGTGCACCGTCGGCATTGGCGGCAACAAGCTGCAGGCCAAGCTCGCGAGCGGTTTGGGGAAGCCCGCCGGCGTTCTGCGGTTGACCGGCGAGGATTGGTTCGAGGTGCTCGGCGAGCGGCCCACCGACGCACTGTGGGGCATCGGGCCCAAGACCGCCAAGCGCCTCACCGCTATGGGGGTCGATACCGTCACGCAGCTGGCGGCCGCCGATCCACACGATCTCGCCGAGCGGTTCGGCCCCACGACCGGGCCTTGGCTGGTCCGGCTCGCACGGGGCCAGGACGACTCGCCGGTGGTCGGCACGCCGCACGTCGCGCGGTCCCGCAGCCGGGAGACGACCTACCAGCATGACCTTGACGATTGGGACGAGGTACAGCGGCAGGTCCTTTACTTGGCGCAACGCGTCGCGAGCGACGTCGCCGCCGAGCGGCGGCCCGCCATCCGGATCGTGGTCAAGGTGCGCTACGCACCCTTCGCCACCCGCACCCACGGCCGCGCGCTCCCGGCGCCCAGCACCGAGGTGAAGGCGATCCAGCAGGCGGCCCTCGCCGCCCTCGCCCAATTCGCCGAACAGCGGCCGGTGCGGTTGCTCGGTGTCCGAGCCGAGTTCGCCCGCTGAGCCAGGGCCTCGGCCATGACCAGGGGGAACGTGGGGCCGGTGGGATTCGAACCCACACTGGTACGGACCTAAACCGTATGCCTCCTGCCGTTGGGCTACGGCCCCGTTCTCAACTGCCGGATCCGCAGAGGCCACGGCCCCGCGAGATCGGCCAGATCCTACTGGGATCCGGGATTCCTCACACGCCCAGCTCACGGCGTATGCGCTCGACGTGGCCGGTGGCCTTCACGTTGTAGTAGGCCTTGTCGACCTTGCCGTCGGCGTCGATGACGAAGGTCGACCGGATGACCCCCACCGTCGCCTTGCCGTACAGCTTCTTCTCCCCGTAGGCGCCGTAGGCCCGCAGAACCTCGGTGGCGGGGTCGGACAGCAGCGGAAAGGTGATCGAGTCGCGGTCGCGGAACTTGGCCAGCTTGGCCGGCTCGTCCGGCGAGATCCCCACCACGGTGACGCCGGCGGCCTCGAGCTCGGGCAGGCCGTCGCTGAAGTCCACGGCCTCCTGGGTGCAGCCGGGGGTCATGGCGGCCGGATAGAAGTAGAGAATCACGCGCCTGCCCTGTAGCGACGACAGGGACACCGGGTTACCGTCGGAGTCGGGAAGCTCGAACTCGGGGGCGACATCGCCGGGCTGCAACCGCTCGGACACGTGATCCGCCTTTCGTCAATGGACGTCTCTTACCGTACCGCTGCCGCACGTTCACACTGTCCTGTGGGGGCGAGCGATTCTCATCAAGACCTGACAGACTACTGATCAGATCAGGCGACGCTGGACGCTCGAACGATAAGGACAACTCATGGCCGACAGAGCTCGCGACCCGGGGGTGCTGGAACGCGAGATCGAGCGCACTCGCGAGGAGCTGGCACAGACCATCGACGCGCTCACCGATCGCCTCAACCCGAAGAACGCCGCCCGCCGCGGCATAGCCCGGGTCAAGGAGGAGGCCGGTCAGGTCGCCGCCGCGGTCGGCGCCATCGCCGGTCCCAGGGAGCCCGGGGAACCGAGCGGTGATCGCCGCACCGCAGCGATCATGGTCGGTGCGGGAGTCGCGTTCTCGCTGACCGTCGTGCTCCTGTGGCGCCGCAGGCGCCGCTGACCCGGGCGTCATGCTGGGGCGACGCAGCGCCGGGACCCCGCGGGTCTCGGCGCTGCGTCGTATAGGGCCTGTAGCAGAAGATCGGTTTTCCGGCCATCGGTGGAACCGGGTGTGTAGCTTTGCCGTCGTTCTAAGGGGGGCCGCAGCGAGCGGCCGGCGTCCGTGTCCTACGGCGTCACGGGTGCTCGAGCTGCGCGGGTGAAGGGACAGAAAGGGAACGGACATGTCTTCGTGGGCCGACCGGCTCAGCGCGGCCATCCAGTCCTGGGAGCAGGGAGACCTGGACCGGGCGGCCACGCTGCTGCGGGAGGTCGCGGCCTCGGATGTCCGCGACGCGGCGCGCGAGGCGACCTATCTGCTCGCCGGCGTGCTCGAGGACCAGGGGGACACCGAAGGAGCCCGGGCCGCGCACCGGTTCGTGATCGACTCTGGAGACCCGGTCCTCGGACAGCGTTCCGCGATCTCGCTGGGGATGCTCCTCATCAACCTGCACGAATGGGCGGCGGCGCACGGCTCCCTGACCGTGGCCTCGGACGGAGCCGACTCCGAGATAGCGGCGCTGGCCGATGCCGCCCTCGTACAGGTGCTGACCAGGCTCGGCGACATCGCCGGCGCGCGGGCCGCCATGGAGCGGGCGCGCCGGAGCGAGAGCCCCGAGGTGGCCCAACTCGCGGCCGGGCTCAAACTGCCGGAGAGGTCCACAGCCGAGCTCGACGCCGCGGCCGTCCGGGAGACCTATGAGCGCGGAGAGCGGCTGCTGGCGGAGGGGTCGCACGCGGCCGCGGAGGCGGTGTTCCGCCAGCTGCTCACCAGCGGTGACCCGGACCTGGTGTCGCGCGCGGCGTTCCGGCTCTACCAGCGCTATGCCGCCCGTCACGAGTACGAGGCGGCGCGTGAGGTGATCACGAGGGCCATCGCGGTCGGCCACGCGGACCACCTGGCCACGGCCCACAAGCTGCTCGGTGCCGTGCTCTTCGACCTGGGTGAGTACGCACGGGCCCGTGACGCCTACCGGCGCGCGGCGCAGGATCCCCGCCCCGAGCTTCGCCTGCCGGCCCTCATCGAAGAGGCCAAGCTGACCGCGCAGCTCGGCGACGAGGAGGCCGCCGAGGCCGTTTTCCACCGGGTCATCGCCGCCGGGCACGCCGAATACGCCCTCGAGGCCAAGGCCTGCCTGGGCCAGCTCCACACCGAGGCGGGTCAGGCGGGTACGGCCCTGGCCTTCTGGCGCGAGGTCCTCGACTCGGGCGACCGCAGATGGGCGCAGACCGCTGTGACCTCCCTGGCCGTGCTGTACGACGAGGTCGGCGCCGACACGCTGGAGCGCGAGGAGATCGTCGCCACGCTCCGGAGCACCACCGAGCACCCGGTCCCGGAAGCCGCCTTCAAGGCGAGGCAGGTCCTGGACCACGCGGCCATGCAGAAGCCCCTCGCCGACCCGGCGGCCGAACAGGCCCTGCAGGACACCGACGGCGCGCTCGAGCGGCTGCGCGCCGGTGATCTCGCGGGCGCCCGGGCGCTCCTCCACCGGGCCATCGACTCGGAGCTCGCCTATCTGTCCAGCCGTGCGTCGACGGTCCTGGCGCTGCTGGAGCTCGGCGAGGGCGACGCCGAGCTGGCCGACGAGCTGCTGAGCGACGTCGCGGACGGTTCGGACGCGGCCCAGGGGTTCGGCGCCGCGCTCCTGCTCCACCTGCTCCGCTCGCCCGGCGGTGAACGCCACCCCGTCCTCCAGGCCGCCATGGAGCATCAGCGTCATGGCCGGGAGCTGGGCATGGCCCGCTACCGCGCGGTGGCGCGGGACGGGGACCCCGCTACCGCCGCGCTGGCCACGGCCATGCTCGCCGAGCTGCTCACGGCCTTCGGGTTCGAGCCCGCGACCGCCGCGGAGATGTTCCGTACGGTCGCCGACGCCGGCGATCCGCTCGCCCTTTCGTACACCGCTGTGGTCTTCGCCGAACCGCTGATCCACCAGAGCAGGCTCGATGAGGCCGTGGCACTGCTGCGCCGCGCGGCCGAGAACGGCCACCCGGCCCTCGCGCCGTGGGTGGCACATGCTCTCGGCAAGGTCCTCACCGACGGCGACGGCGCCGGTCTCGCCGAGGCCCGCGCCTCCTACGAGCGGGTGCTGGCGAGCGGGCACCCGGGCCTGCGCCTCGACGCCGAGGCCGCGCTCACCTCGGTGCTGGAGCGCCAGGGCGATCTGCGGGCCCTGTGCGAGCTGCACGAGCGGGTGGTGGCCGGCGGTGACCCCGTACGGGCGGCGCGCAGCGCCTGGCTGCTCGGATTCACCCGGATCCGGCTCGACGACCTCGAGGGCGCCCGCGCCGCCTTCGCCCGGATCCCGCAGGGGCACCCGGACCTGGCCGGTGACCGGGTCTACGCCCATCACCTCCTCGAGCGGGACTTCGACTCCGCGACGCCGGCGTTCGCGCAGATCAAGGCACTCGGTGAGGCCGACCGCAGGTACCTGATGTCCTCCAGGCTGACGCTCGAGGCCGCGCACGCGTGGCAGCGGGCCGGTGAGATCGACGCCGCGGACCGCGCGCTGTCGCTCGTGGTCGCCGACGGCCACCCCGTCCTTTCACAGGAGGCCGCGATGTACCTCGGGGCGTTGCGGGACGACGCCCGCGACCAGATCGGCGCGATCGTCGCCTGGGAGAAGGCGGCCGAGGGCGAGGACACGTGGCTGGCCCTCAGGGCCACGCACGGGATCGGATGCGCGCGCCGCGCGCTCGGGGACCTCGAAGGCGCCGCAGAGGCGTTCCGGCGGGTCATGGACGAGGGCGAGGACGAGGAGTACGGCGCCGACGCCACCCGGCAGCTCGGCGAAGTGCTGGCGCAGGGCGGCCAGGTCGCCGCGGCCCGGGAGGTCTTCGGGCGGCTCTCCGGACCGGACGCGGTCATCGGCCTGGCCGCGGCCCTGCACGCGGCCGGCGACGTCGGCGCGGCCATGGAGGCCTACCGGGAGGTCGCCGACGGCCCCGACCCCGGCACCGCCATGGTCGCGGCCTTCAACCTCGCCACGATCCTGGACGACCAGGGCGACGTGCCGGGGGCCATCGCGGCCGCCCAGCGGGCCATGGCCGCGGGTGAGGCGGCAGGCGACCCGAGGGGCACGGCACAGGCCTGCCATGACCTCGGCGGCTATCTGACCAAGGTGGGCGATCTCGAAGCCGCCCGCCAGGCGTTCGAGCGCGCCGCGCTCCTGGACCCGGACAGCGCGGCCCATTCCATCCTCACCCTGGGTGACCGCCTGGAGCAGGCCGGCGACACCGCCGGTGCCCGAGCCGCCTTCGAACGCGCGGCCACGCTGGACGATCCGCAGGTGGCCGCCCGCGCCCGTGACCGGCTGGGCTCCGCGACGCCGGAGGAACGCGCCAGGATGCTGGCGGACAGCGGCGACCGGGCCGGAGCACTGGAGGCGTGGACGCAGCTGCACGGCTCGCCGGAGCTGGCCCGGCTGGCGCTGGCCCTGCACGAGGACGAGCCGGAGGCCGTACGCCCGCTGCTCGAGGGGCTGGTCGCCGAGCCGGAGCGCGCCGCACCGGCCCGCCGCCTCCTTGTCGCCGCGGCGCAGAACGAGACGCGCGGCGACGACGAGGAACGCGCTCACGCGCTCCTCGAGCTGGCCGTGGAGTTCGGTGACCCGCTCGAGGCGGCCCACACCACCATCGAGCTGGCCACGCTGGCCGCGGACGGCGGCGACCTGGTCCGGGCGGAGAGCCTGGGCCTGCGGGCGGCGGAGTGCGCAGACCCCGAGCTGCGGGGACTGGCCTGGAGCAGCATCGCGACCTGGCGGCAGCGCCGCGGTGACGTCGCCGGGGCCATCGAAGCCGACCGGCGTGCGATGGACTCCGGCGACCCGTACGCGGTGGTCAGCGTGGCGCCGAACCTGGCCGCCCTGCTCGAGGAGAGCGGAGACGTCGACGGCGCCCGGGCCGTGCTCGGGAGCGGGTCGCTCGCGGAACACCCCGGCGCGACGTACTGTCTGCGCCTGCTGCTGGTGCTGCTCCTGCGGCACCACGACCTCGACGCCACGGCCACGGCCGCGGAGCGCGCGGTCGCCTCCGGGGATCCCGAGACGGTGGCGACCGGCCACTGGGCGGCGGCGCAGGCCCGCAAGGCCGCCGGCGACGCCGAGGGAGCCGTGCGACTTTACCGCCAGGGCATCGAGGCCGGGCACCGCGAGACGGCCGCGAACCTCCGCGTCGACCTGGCCGAGGTGCTGCGCGCCACCGGCGAGACCGGCTCGGCCAAGCGGGAGCTCGGGCTGGCGCTGGCCTCACCCGTACCGGCGGCCGTGGCCGCGGCCGGCAACCGCCTCGGCGCCTGGCTCCATGAGGAGGGCGACCTGGCCGGCGCCGCGGAGGCGTTCGGCCGGGCGGCCACCGTGCACGCCGGTCCGGATCTGGGGCTGGTCGAATCGGCACGGGCCGGGGTGAACAACCTGATGACCGTCGCGTATCAGGCGCACGAGGCGGCGCAGCACCCGGTCGCGCTCCGTGCGCTGCAGCTCGCGGCGCGAGCCTTCGGGGCGCAGGCCGCCGCGGGGGCGGGCGCCGGGGCCGGGCGGGGGCCCGAGGCGGTCGAGACGGCCAGGAAGTTCGCCGCCGGCTGTGCGCTGAGCGGGGATCCGGTCTCGGCGCGCCACTACTATGACGCCGCGATGCGCTTCGACGCCGTGTCCGCCCCCTTCGTGGAGCTCGACCTCGCCGAGTTCATGGCCGATCAGGGCGAGCTCGCGGAGGCCCGAAAGATCTATGAGCGCCTGCACGGACACGAGGACGCGCAGGTGCGTTTCACCGCCGGCAACAGGCTCCTGACGCTGCTGAACCGGCACGGGGACGCGGACGGCGCCTACGCCCTGGCCGAGCAGCGGACCGGGGACACCGGGTCCCCGGCCGGCCCCATCCTCGCCAGCATGCTCGGCGTGATGCAGAGCGAGCGCGGCGAGGTCGCCGAGGCCCTGCGCACGCTGCGTACGGCGGCCGAGGGCGGACAGCCCATGGCGCTCTACACGCTGGCGCAGACGCTCGTCGAGGTGGGCGAGGTCGCGGAGGGCCGTGAGGTCTACGAGCAGGCGGCGGCGAGCGAGGACGCGGACCTGGCCTCCCGGGCGATGGTGGCCCTCGGCGGGACCTACCACGACGAGGACGAACAGCGCGCCAGTGAGTGGTACCTGCGTGCGATCGAGGCCGGGCAGCCGCACACGTCGACGCTCGCGGCCATGTTCCTCGGGGCCTTCGCCAAGCGCCGGCGCAACCTGCCCGAGGCGGCACGGTGGTACCAGCGGGTGATCGACTCGGGTGATCGCTCCGAGGCGCCGCTGGCCGCGGCGCACCTGGGGGAGCTCTGCTATTGGCTCGGAGAGCGGGACGGCGCGGTGCGCTACTACGAGCACGCCCTCGCCACGACGGAGCAGTCCGACCTCGTGGGCGAGGCCGCCTACCGGCTCGGTGAGATCCGTCATCTGGACGGCGACGCCGCCGGCGCCCGGGCTCTGCTGACCCGAGCGGCGAAGACCGGCGACGCGCCCTTCGCCGGCCGGGCCCGGGACCTCCTCAACCGCCTCCCCTGATCTGGCCGGGGTGGCTCGGGTCTGAGGTGTGCCCGCTCTCCCTGAGGGTGGGCTCCGCGCGCGTCACGTGGGTGATGTCCCGCTCGAGCTCGGCCACGGGGATGTAGGGGACCACGAACTCGTAGCGCGCCAGCACGTCCGGCGGCACCTCGTCCGACTCACCGAACGCGGCGATCTCGCCCCAGCAGGGGGCGCCGAGGGAGCCGCTGTGGTGGCGTACGGACAGCCCGCCGCACAGGTTGGCGAAGTTCAGCCCCTGCGCCAGCGGCCAGCCGGCCAGTGTCGCGAACACGAAGCCCGCCGCGAACACGTCGCCCGCGCCGGTCGGGTCCAGTGCCCGCACGGGCAGGGCAGGGGCACACGCGCGCCGCCCGGTGGCCGAGTCCATCGCGATGGCGCCCTGATCGCCCAGCTTCACCACCACGACCGGCACCCGGGCCGCCAACGCCTCGAGCGCGTCCTCCGGAGTGCGCGTACGGGTGTAGGCCATCGCCTCGACCGCGTTCGGCAGGAAGACGTCGACCTGTTCCAGCCGGTCCAGGACATCGCCGGACCACGTCTCCGTCGGATCCCAGCCGACGTCGGCGAAGACCTTCGCTCCGGCCCGCCGCATGGCCGCGGCCCATGACGGGACAGGGCGGTCGATGTGGATGAAGCACGTACGGGCAGGTGGTGGGGTACCCACCGAGTCCTCGAGTGACAACGGCAGCGGCCGCGCGTAGGTGACCATGCTCCGGTCGGAGTCGTAGGCCAGCGAGACCGTCACCGGCGTCGACCAGCCCGGCAGGCTGCGGGACCGGCTCAGATCGACGCCCTCCTGCTCGGCGAGGGTCCGCCAGAGGTAGGCACCGAACAGGTCGTCGCCCACCGCGGTGGCCAGCCCGACTCGCAGCCCCAGCCGGCTCATCGCCACGGCGATGTTGGCGATCCCGCCCGGGGCCGACCCGAGCCCGTCGGTGACGAGTTCGGTCCCCGGCGGCGGCAGCCCCGGCAGCCCCGTGAAGATCATGTCCATGAAGACCTGTCCGGACAGGAACACGTCCAGACCCTCGGCCTCGCCGTGCAGCCACTCGCCGACGAGATCGCGCTCCGCACAGGGATCGGCCGCCGAGGGCTCGGGTGGGCCCTCCAGGCCATCCTCGAATGCCGGACCTTGCACGGTCGGGGCCATCGTGCCTCCCCCATGAGGCTCAACGCCGACGACATTACCCCTTAGGCCGTCGCCGGGTCTCCCAGGTCGGGAGCCGTCGCCGTGAAGCGGGCCTCGACCCCCGCCCGTACGACCTGGTTCTGGGGCTCCAGGTCGATCGCCGGGGGCTCCGCCGCTGCTCCTCCGGCGGAGGTCGCGGCCATCATCCCGTACACCTGCTGGCCGCCTCCGTTATCGGTGCTGAGGCCCTCGTCGGAGAGCCGCAGGAGGCCGGTGAGCCGGCAGCCGAGCGCGTCGGCGTAGTCCTGCGCCCGATCGACGGCGGCCCGCACCGCCTGCTGCGCCGCGCGCCGGTAGACGTCGCTGTCGCGGCGCAGCGCCCACCATGGGCCGTGTACGGCGGTGAGCTCCAGGTCGCCGAGCCGGCTCACCAGTTCGCCCAGCACGGAGAAGTCCGCGACGGTGACGGTCGTGTGCACGGTCCCCTGGTAACGGTCGACCTTCTCGTCGCGCCGCCTGTCCCGCACGATGGGGGAGATCGACAGCCCGGACGTCTCGAGCTGCTCCACCGCGTCGCCGTAGTCCTTGACCAGGTCCAGGCACTCGCGGTTGCGCTCGGTCAGCCGCTCGAGCGCGCGCCGCCGATCCTTGTCCCGGACGTTCACGTAGACGGTGAGCCGCGCGATCTCGGGTTGGACCTCGAGGGTGGCCTGTCCGCGCACGCTGATGACGGGGGCGCCGGAGTCCGGACGCGAGGGTGAATCGCCAGTGGTGTGGGTCATTGCCCCACCTTTTCAACGCCACCGCCGGGAGGCCAGGGGGCGTGACCGCGAGATCGGGCTACAGGAACGTGTGCCCCTCGCCGCGGTAGGTCGGCACGGCACCGATCACCTCGTCGCCCTCGAGCAGATGCAGCTCGGCGAAGTGCTCGCACAGCTCTCCGGCCTTGGTGTGGCGGAACCAGACCCGGTCGCCGACGTGGAGGAGGTCGGCCGTCGCACCGAGCAGCGGGGTCTGCACCTCACCGGCCCCCTCGTTGGAGTCGTAGGACAACCCGGTCGGGAGGTAGGCCTGGGGGAGCCGGATCTCGTCGCCGGGCCCCGAGGCCAGGTAGCCGCCGCCGAGGCAGGTCACGACACCCGGGCCGGGCCGCCGTACGACCGGCAGGGCGAACACCGCCGCGGGCCGGCCTCGGAAGTTGGAGTAGTGGTCGAACAGGTGCGGCTGGTAGAGGCCGGAGCCCGCCGCCACCTCGGTGACCGCCCGTTCGGAGGCGGTCTTCTCCACGCTCCCGGTGCCGCCGCCGTTGACGAACTCGAGATCCGGCTGTACGGCCTGGACCGCCTTGACGATCGCTGCCCTCCGGCGGGCGAGTTCGATGCGCGACCGCGACTGCATGGCGCGGATCACCCGGCCTCGGGCGGGCTTGCCCGGCGGCCTGTCTCCGACCCCGGCGATCTGGGACTCATAGGCCATGATGCCGACCAGGCTCAGGCCGGGACGCCGGGTGATCTCCTCGGCCAGCGCGGCGGCCTGCCCGGGCGTGAAGACGGGGGAGCGGCGGGCGCCGACGCGCAGCGCGCCGCCGAGCGCGCGGAAGGCGGCGTCGATGTCGAGGCAGACCCGGACGGGACGGCCTCCGGTGGCCTTGTCGATGAGGTCGAGGTGCTCCACCGAGTCCACCATGATCGTGATCGTCGCCGCCGCGCGGTCGTCGTCGGCCAGCCTGCCGAGCGCGCTGTGGTCCGTGGTCGGGTAGGCGACGAGGATGTCGTCACTGACGCGCCGCTCGGTCAGCCAGAGCGCTTCCGGGAGGGTGAAGGCCATGACCCCGGCGAAGCCGTCCATCGCCAGGACCTGCTCCAGGAGGCCACGGCAGCGTACGGACTTGCTCGCGACCCGGATCGGTTTGCCCTTCGCCCGGCGGACCAGGTCCGCCGCGTTGGCCCGGAAGGCGTCGAGGTCGACCAGTGCGAACGGCGGCTCCAGACCAGAGGTCGTGCTGTCGTAGCGCTGCCGGAGGTCCATGCAGGTCAGCGTGCCACAAAGTCGACAAATATGAACACAGTTCACCTTCATCTCGACCATGAATACGCGGCAGGAAACCTCCCATACCCCGCGCGTCCCAGGTGCCCCGGACGTGTGCGGTCAGGTCCCCTCGGCGAGGACCCTGCTCTCCCACTCGCGGCCGAGCCGCTCGGCGTCGATCCTGGTGATGTCGATCTCGCGCACCGGGGCGTACGAGCGGGCCGGCAGCCAGCTTTTCCGGGCCCGGCCGGGCAGCTTGAGGTCCCCGTTGAGATAGCGGATCGGGCGGGCGCCGGCCGTGGCGAACTGGATCTGCGCCTTGTCGCTGAGCACGTAATCCATGAAGCTCTTCAGAAAGTCGGCCTTCGCCGTGTTGTACCTGTTGATCATGAGGCCGGACGGACCCCACACCGACCCGTCGGACGGGATCACGACTTTGATCTTGTAGGTCCTCGCCTTGGCCCGCTGGGCGATGCCGCTGAAGTCGAAGTCGATCTGGATCGGCGAAGCGCCGCTCTTCAGCGCGGTCTTGTTCAACGGCCCGGTGCTGAGGTTGCCGGCCCGCTTCAGCCGGGCGAAGAAGTCGTATCCGGGCCCGAGATCGTTCACCGCGCCGCCGTTGGCGATGGCGGCGGCGATGAGCATGTACTGTCCGGTGCCGTACTCCCGCGGGTCCCTGATCGCGATCATGCCCTTGTACTCCGGCTTCAGCAGGTCGGCCCAGCTCTTCGGCGGATGCTTCACCTTGTTGGTGTTGACCACGAAGGCGATGGAGCCCGCGAACGTGGCGACCCAGCCACCGCGCCTGCCACGCTGCCAGTCCTTGAGGCCGTCGGCTCCGCGCGGCAGATAATCCGGCACGACCCCCTTGGCCTCGGCGACGGGACCCCACAGCAGCCCGATGTCGCCGGCGGTGCCCACCGCGGTCTCCTGTTCCGCGTCGAACAGCTGGATCTCCTCGAGGGAGGACATCTTCGTGCTGGTGCGGGCGCACGCCGCCTTGTGCGCCGCACAGAAGGATGCGATCACCTCGCCGTAGCCGGCCCAGTCGTCGGGCAGGCCATAGGTCGTGAGGTCGGCGCCCTGCGCGGCCACCTTGGCGGCGTCAGGGGCCGCTTTCCAGTCGAAGCCGGTGATCCTGGCGTCCGCCGGGTCCGGGACATTCCATTTCGTGGTGCCGCAGCCCGCGAGGCTCAGGAGTGCTCCCACGCTGAGTGCGGCGACGAGCGTACGCGGGGTCCTCATGGGCCACCCTTCCGGTTCCTCGGGCTATCTGGGCACCGACGATCTCGAACAGAGATCTTGAGGTTCGAAATTATCGTGTCGAAGGATGGCATATCGCTTCTTTGCTGGCTAAGGGGGCGACTCGGACATAGTCGACCGGCACGGCTCCCATGGCGACGGGACGTAGGCTCATGAACCTGAGGTCGGACGCCCCGGACAACGCAGAGAGCGAAATGGTGAGCGCTGAATATGTCTTGACGCTGTCCTGCCCGGACCGGCCGGGCATCGTCTCCGCGGTCTCCGGCGTGCTCGCCGAGCGGGGGTGCAACATCCTGGAGAGCCAGCAGTACGGCGACCGCGACACCGGCCGGTTCTTCATGCGCGTGCAGTTCGCGGCCGAGCAGGAGAACGGCGAGAACGAACTACGTGCTGCCTTCGCCGCCCTGGGGCCGGAGCTCACCCTCGACTGGCGGCTGCACGACACCCGGACCCGTCCGCGCGTGCTGATCATGGTGTCCAAGGGCGGGCACTGCCTCAACGACCTGCTCTACCGGCAGCGGTCCGGCCTGCTGGACATCGACGTGGTGGCCGTGGTGTCGAACCACCCGGCGCTGCGCCCGCTGGCCCAGTCCTACGGGCTGGACTTCCACCACCTGCCCATGGCCCCGGGCGGCAAGGTGGCGCAGGAGGCGGAGGTCCTCGCGCTGGTCCAGCACTACCAGGCCGATCTCGTGGTGCTCGCCCGCTACATGCAGATCCTGTCCGACGACCTGTGCTCAAAGCTCGAGGGCAAAGTGATCAACATCCATCACTCCTTCCTGCCGAGCTTCAAGGGCGCCAAGCCCTACCACCAGGCGCATGCCCGGGGTGTGAAGCTCATCGGCGCGACGGCCCACTACGTCACGCCCGATCTCGACGAAGGCCCCATCATCGAGCAGGAAGTCGCCCGGGTCGATCACGCGCAAGGCCCCGCGGACCTCATGGCGGTGGGCCGCGACATGGAGTGTCTCGCGCTGGCCAAGGCGGTCCGCTGGCACGCCGAGCACCGCATCCTCCTCAACGGCGCCAAAACCGTCATCTTCCGCTGAGGTCTGCTACGCGGGTCAGTGCGTCCGCGAAGAACTGCGAGATCGCGGCTGTAAACGCGGGTCGCGGTGTTAGGCCAGCCCCCTGGTTTACGCCAGACTGTGCGGCGTCGGGCGAGGGCCCGATGTGCCACGGGGGAGGCGCGATGGGGGAGACCCTTGTCACGGAGAGGTTCGGGGACACGGGGTCGCGGCTGGCGGCACGCCGGGTCGCCCTACGTGAATTCCGTCCGCGCCGGGTGACCGCCGAGCTCTGCGCGGCCGCACTCCTGACCGTATCCGGGGCGCTGACCGCACTCGAGGTCGTCTCACGCCTCATCGGACGGCCGACGCATGAGGGTTTCGTGGCCCAGGCCGCCGCTGCCTTACGTGAGCTGCGCTGGAACGACCCACCGACTCTGCTGGCCGCCGCCGGGCTTGCTGCCGCCGGACTCGGCCTGATGCTGCTCGGGACGCTCCCCGGCCGTACCCGGATGGAGCCTCTGCGGGGGACCGACCCGGAGGTCGCGGCCGCCATCACGCGATCCGGCCTGCGGCGGTCACTGGCCACCGCGGCGCTCGGTGTGCCCGGGATCGGCCGCGTCACCGTACGACTGCACGGTCGCGTCCGGCGGCGGATCGTCGTACACGCCACCACGCACTACCGCAACCCCGGCAACCTCGCCGACCTGGTCGGCACCGCTGCCGCGGTCCGGCTGGAGGAGATCGACCCGATCCGATGGCGGCGCTTGGTCGTACGGCTCAGGTGGAGACAGGACTGACATGCGCTACGGGCTCACGCTGACCGGTCTCGGGCTCACCGTCTGCGGTGCCGCCGCGCTGGGCCTGGGACTCGGGGCCTTCGATCCGGCGCTCGCCGCCCGCGGGGTGCTGGACCCGGCGGTGTCCCGGTTCGCCGACCGTAGCTCCTGGTTCTGGCCGGCTGTCGCGGGGGCCGGCGTGTCCGTCGCACTCGTCGGACTGCTCTGGCTGCTGGCCCGAGGGCGCGCGGCCGTCCTCCGGCGGGTGACCCTGACCCGCCGGGCCGCGCGAGCGCGCGTGCGGGCGGCGGGTGCCGGCCTGGTCGAGGATCTCCGTGCTGTGCCGGGGGTGCGGGACGCCCGGTTCCGGCTCAGCGGATCGGCGGCATGGTCGCGGCTCCTCATCTCGGTGAC
Source organism: Streptosporangiaceae bacterium (assembly GCA_025964715.1). Taxonomy (GTDB): domain Bacteria; phylum Actinomycetota; class Actinomycetes; order Streptosporangiales; family Streptosporangiaceae; genus Actinomadura_C. The sequence goes on from JAOPYH010000305.1 coordinate 24,650, forward strand.
CTGTGACGAGGACGCCGACCTCGCACTGGTCCGCGGTCACCTCGGCCAGGACTGCCTGATGCGGGTGCGCGCGGAGCTCGAGATGTATGAGGTTCCGGCGGTTGTCCGGTTCCGCCTGATATGTGGTGAAGTAGCGGCTCGCTAATGTGCCTCACGGCCGTGCTACGGGGTGGCGGGCCTGCGGCGGCGGCAGCGGCGGACCGTCTCGCGGCCGGTGGCTGATCCGCACATCCTCATTGCGACATCCTTTGGGCAATGATAAACCGGCTGAATTGCCCAGGAAGTTCAGGATATTCGCGAGAAACTGCAATACCGCCAGTGAACATTGCCTCAACTGAATTCGGCGCGCACAATGGCAGTTGCGTCTGTCGCCCGGCGCAACTGTCCCGCCACCGCCCCGAAGCAGGTTTCTATGGTGCAGCGCCCGGTCCGCGGCCTCCTAGCCCTCATCTCAGTCCTCTCCTTGGCCGCGGTCCTGGTCACGGGCCTGACCGCCATACCGCTGTCGGCCGCCTCCGGGCCCGCGCGGATGGCCGCGCTCGGCGACTCCATCACACGCGGGTTCAATGCCTGCGGGTGGTACGTCGACTGTCCGAGCACTTCCTGGGCCAGCGGCTCCGAGCGCGCGATAAGAAGTCACTACCTACGGCTGAGGGCCAGAAACAGGTCTCTCGCGGTCTACAACGACGCCGTCAGCAAGGCCAAGGTCGACGCTCTCGCCTCGCAGGCCGCTTCGGCGGTGGCGCAGCGCGCCGACTATGTCACCATTCTCATCGGCTCCAATGACGCGTGCACGCGATCGGAGGAGGCGATGACCTCAGTGGCCGATTTCGAGACCCGATTCCGGGCCGCGATGAACGTCCTGCGCCACGGCGTCCCGGACGCGCTGATCTTCGTGTCGAGCATCCCGGACATCAAGCGGCTGTGGGAGGTGGGCAGGAACGACGCCGTCGCCCGGGTGGCCTGGACGTTACTCGGCGTCTGCAGGTCCATGATGTTCAAGCCCGCGTCGACAGCGGCGGTGGACGTGGCGCGCCGCAACCACGTACGCCGGCGCGTGATCGGCTTCAACCGGGTCCTCGCCGGGGTGTGCGCGGAGAACCCGCGGTGCAGGTCGGACGGCAATGCCGTCTTCTCCTACCCCTTCCAGCTGTCGAACGTGAGCCACTGGGACTTCTTCCACCCGAACGCAAGCGGCCAGGCGGCACTGGCACAGGTGACCTTCAGGTCCGGATACTGGGCGCCGGCGCCCAGCCGCCACAACCGCCACCGCTGAGGACCGCGCAGTGCGGCCGGAGTGCGGGTTTCAGCACTCGATGACGTTGACGGCCAAGCCGCCGCGCGAGGTCTCCTTGTACTTGTCCAGCATGTCCCGCCCGGTGTCGCGCATCGTCTTGATGACCTTGTCCAGCGAGACGAAGTGCTCCCCGTCACCGCGCAGCGCGATGCGGGCGGCAGTGATGGCCTTGATGGACGCCACCGCGTTCCGCTCTATGCAGGGCACCTGCACGAGCCCGCCGACCGGGTCGCACGTCAGGCCGAGATTGTGCTCGATCCCGATCTCGGCGGCGTTCTCGACCTGCTCGGGGGTGCCGCCGAGCACCTCGGTGAGGCCGGCCGCCGCCATCGAACAGGCGGACCCGACCTCACCCTGACAGCCGACCTCGGCGCCGGAGATCGAGGCGTTCTCCTTGATCAGCACCCCGACCGCGCCGGCGGCCAGCAAAAAGCGGATCACGCCGTCGTCGCCGGCCTCGGGGACGAACCGGTCGTAGTAGTGCAGCACCGCCGGGATGATCCCGGCGGCTCCGTTGGTGGGGGCCGTGACGATGCGGCCCCCCGCGGCGTTCTCCTCGTTCACCGCGAGCGCGAACAGCGTCACCCAGTCCATGGCCTGGAGCGGATCCTCTCCGGCCTGTTCACCGCTGAGCTCCCGGTGCAGTTGAGGGGCCCGACGGCGGACCTTGAGCCCTCCGGGCAGCAGCCCCTCCTGGGCGCAGCCGCGCCGTACGCATTCGCGCATGACCTGCCACAGGTCCAGGAGGCGGTCGCGGATCTCCTGCTCCGACCGGCCGAAGGCCTTCTCGTTCTCCATAACGAGCGCCGACACGGGAAGGCCGGTCTTCCGTGTCCAGCTCAGCAGTTCGGCGGCGCTGGCGAAGGGATGGGGGAGCACGGTGTCGTCGGCCTTGATCCGGTCGGCCCCCGTGGCGTTCTCGTCGGCGATGAAGCCGCCCCCGACCGAGTAGTAGACCCGGGAGCGGAGCTCGGCGCCCGCGGCGTCGCAGGCGGTGAACCTCATCCCGTTCGGATGTCCGGGCAGCGACTGCTTGCGGTCGAAGACCAGGTGGTCACCGACGACGAACGGCACCTCGTGCTCGCCCCACAGCCGCAGGGTCCCACGTTCCCGGATGACGCGCAGGCGCTCGTCGACCGCGTCGACGTCCACGCGTTCGGGCTTGTCGCCTTCGAGTCCCAGGATCACGGCCTTGTCGCTGCCATGTCCCCTGCCGGTCAGGCCGAGCGAGCCGTACAACACCACGCGTACGGACGCGGCCTGGTCGAGGAGCCCGTCCGCGTGCAGGCCGCGGGTGAACCGGTGGGCGGCGGCCATCGGGCCCCCGGTGTGCGAGCTGGAAGGGCCGATACCGACCTTGAAGAGGTCGAAGACACTGATCGCCATGCACGACTCCGTTGTGGTGAAGGGCGAAGGAGGTCACGCCTGAGTGAGGCGTGCCAGGGCCCTCTCCCGTGATCACTGCACGCGATCACGGGAGAGGGGCGGAGCCGTTCAGCGGCCGGGATAGAGCGGGTGCTTGGCGGCGAGGGCCTCGGTCCGGGCGCGGAGCGCGGCCGCGTCGTAGGACGGCTGCAGGGCCAGCGCCAGGATGTCGGCGACCTCGCGGAAGTCCTCGGCCTGGAAACCCCGCGTCGCCAGTGCCGGCGTGCCCACGCGCAGGCCCGACGTCACCATCGGGGGGCGCGGGTCGTTCGGCACCGCGTTGCGGTTGACCGTGATCCCGATGTCGTGCAGCCGGTCCTCGGCGTCACGCCCGGTGAGCTCGGAGTCCACCAGGTCGACGAGCACCAGGTGCACGTCGGTTCCGCCGGTGAGCACCTTGACGCCGGCCTTGGCGGCGTCCTCCTCCAGCAGCCGTTCGGCGAGGATCCTGGCGCCCTCGACCGTACGGGACTGCTGCTCTCGGAACTCCTCCGACCCGGCGATCTTCAGCGCGACGGCCTTGGCCGCGATCACGTGCTCGAGGGGGCCGCCCTGCATGCCCGGGAACACCGCCGAGTTGATCTTCTTGGCGTACTCCTTCCGGCACAGGATCAGGCCGCCCCGCGGACCGCACAGCGTCTTGTGGGTGGTCGTCGTGACGATGTCGGCGTAGGGCACGGGAGAGGGGTGCAGGCCGGCCGCGACCAGCCCGGCGAAGTGGGCCATGTCGACCATGAAGAGCGCACCCACTGAGTCGGCGATCTCCCGGAAGGCCGCGAAGTCCAGCTGCCGGGGATAGGCGGACCAGCCGGCCACGATCATCTTCGGCCTGTGCTCGGCGGCGAGCGCGGCGACCTCTTCCATGTCGACCAGGCCATTGTCGGGGCTGACGTGGTAGGGCACCACGTTGAGCACCTTGCCGGAGTAGTTCAGCCGCATGCCGTGGGTCAGGTGGCCGCCGTGCGCCAGGTCCAGCCCGAGGATCGTGTCGCCCGGCTGGAGCAGCGCGAAGTAGACAGCCGTGTTGGCCTGGGCGCCGGAGTGCGGTTGTACGTTGGCGTGCTCCGCGCCGAACAGTTCCTTGGCCCGGTCGATCGCGAGCTGCTCGGTGACATCCACGTACTCGCAGCCGCCGTAGTAGCGCCGCCCGGGATAGCCCTCGGCGTACTTGTTCGTCAGCACCGAGCCCTGGGCCTCGAGCACCGCCACTGGAGCGAAGTTCTCCGAGGCGATCATCTCGAGCGTGGACCGCTGCCGGTCCAGCTCGGCCTGGACCGCCGCGGCCACCTCGGGATCGACGGATGCCAGCGGGTCGTACATGCTCATTGGTCGCGCTCCTCGATCAGCTTGGAGTAGGCGCCGGCGTCCAGCAGACCGCCGAGCTCACCCTCCGGCCGTACCTTGAACAACCAACCCTCGCCGTAGGGATCGGTGTTGATCACGCTCGGGTCATCGATGACCGCGCTGTTGACGGCGCTGATCTCGCCCGTCACGGGCGCGTAGATGTCGCTCACCGACTTGGTCGACTCGGCCTCGCCGCACGGCTCACCAGCCGAGACCTCGACACCTTCCTCGGGCAGCGAGACATACACGATGTCGCCGAGGGCGTCCGCGGCATATGCGGTGATGCCTACCGTGACCACGCCGTTGTCGCTGGCATGGTCGGCGATCCACTCGTGTTCCTCGGTGTACTGCAGCTGCTCAGGAACGCTCACGACTTCTCTCTCCCCAAATCAGGATCGCTTGTAGAAGGGCAGGGCCACCACGTCGACGGGCTCGTGCCGGCCGCGGATGTCCACCGCGAGGCCATCGGTGCCGACTCCGGTGTTCAGGTAGGCCATGGCGATCGGAGTGCCCAGTGTCGGCGACGGGGCACCGCTGGTCACGACCCCGCACGGCGTGCCATCGGACGTTACGATCTCGTACCCATGTCTGGGCACTCGACGCCCCCGCGCCACCAGCCCGACGAGCGTGCGCCCGGGCGGGGTCTGCGACAGGGCGGTGAAGGCCGTCTTGCCCACGAAATCGCCGGGCTTGTCCAGCTTCACCACTCGGCCGAGGCCCGCTTCGTACGGCGTCGTCTCCGCGGAGAGCTCATTGCCGTACAGCGGCATGCCGGCCTCGAGGCGCAGCGTGTCACGGGCGGACAGCCCGGCCGGCCGGAGGTCGTCGCCGCCGGCCTCGGTGAGGGAGTGCCACAGCCGTACGGCCTCGCCGGCGGACACGAACAGCTCGAAGCCGTCCTCACCGGTGTAGCCGGTGCGGGCGATCAGCACGTCGGTGCCGGAGACCTGGCCGGCCATGATCGCGTAGTACTTGAGCTCGCCGAGTGGAGCGTCGCTCAGGCGGGAGAGGATCTCCTGAGCCTTGGGCCCCTGCACGGCGATCAGACCGTAGGCGTCGGAGCGGTCATCGATCGCGGCCTGGCGTCCGGCGCTGCGCTCGAGGAGCGCCGAGCGTACGGTCGCGATGTTCGAAGCGTTGGCGACGACCATGAAGGTCTCGTCGGCCAGCCGGTAGACGATGAGGTCGTCCAGCACACCGCCCGCCACCTCGCAGATCATGGTGTAGCGGGCGCGCCCGAGGGCCAGGGCCGACAGGTTCCCGACCAGTGAGTAGTCGAGGGCCTCGGCGGCCTGCGGCCCGGACACGAAGATCTCGCCCATGTGGGAGAGGTCGAACAGGCCGGCGCTGGTGCGGACGGCGAGGTGCTCGGCCGTCTCGCTTCCGTAGCGCAGCGGCATCAGGTGGCCGGCGAAGTCGACGAGGTTGGCGCCGAGGTCCTTGTGGACGTCGTGCAGCGGCGTTTTCTTGGCGGTCGCGTCAGGTGGCGCGGACATCGAGGGAAGCTCCTTATGGCGCGGCTGGTGCCCTTATCGTCGCACCAGCACACCGGCGGTGTCGGCGCCTCCCCCTCTGTCATCGGTGCCTGAGAGCTTCACCTCGCGAGGGAGGTTTTCACCTTCGGCGGGGGACGTCGGTCCCCGCTTTCCAGAGGTCGCCTGGTCCGTACGGTCCGTTCGCCTGAGAGGTTCCGGGGAGGAGTTGCTCCTTCGGCGGCCCACGCCGGATGCGAGGGCTCTCTCCCGTACGGGATCAACAGCTGCTCCCGAGGCTAGCAGTTCACCGGCCCTCCGACGCGGGCGTGGCACCTGGGGACACCTGGGGACGATTGTCATCTCACCTACACACCGTCGCCGGGCGTGGCATATCACGTACGCTGATTTCGACTTGGCGAGGATCACGGAGGCGAGCGGATGGAAACGCTGATCATTCTCGGCGGAGCGTTGCTGTTCTTCGTGCTGCTCATGATCTCAATCGCTCTTCATGAGCTCGGGCACCTGTCCTTCGCGAAGCTGTTCGGGGTGCGTACGACGCAGTACATGGTCGGGTTCGGCCCGACGATGTGGTCGCGGCGCAAGGGCGAGACCGAATACGGCATCAAGTGGATCCCGCTGGGCGGCTACATCCGGATGATCGGCATGCTTCCGCCGCGGAAGGCGGACGCTCCGGGGACCGTGCGGTCGTCGTCCACGGGGCCGTTCCAGGGCCTGATCGAGTCGGCGCGGGGCGCCGCGCTCGAGGAGGTGCGCCCTGGTGACGAGGACCGCGTCTTCTATTCGAAGAAGTGGTGGCAGAAGTTCCTGATCATGCTGGCCGGGCCGGCCATGAACATCCTGCTCGCGGTCCTGTTCTTCGGCGTGCTGATCATGGGGATCGGCGTCGACAACGCGACTCCGGTGGTCAGCTCGGTCTCCAAGTGCGTGATCCCGGCGGACCAGGCGGGCCGTGAGTGCAAGGCCGGTGAGCCGTTGACGCCGGCCGCGGCGGCCGGGCTGAGCGCCGGCGACCGGATCATGTCCTACGAGGGCACGAAGATCGGTTCCTTCGCGCAGCTGCAGCGACTCATCCGCGACTCAGGCGGACGGACCGTGCCGGTCGTCGTTCAGCGAGCAGGGAAGACGATCCCGCTGCAGGTCAAGGTCACCACCAATCAGCTGGTCTCCCTGGACAAGCCCGGCAAGACCGAGACGGTCGGCTTCCTCGGCATCACGCCGCTCATCGCCAAGGAGCGACAGGGGCCGGGCGCCGTGGCGGATCAGATGGGCCAGCTGACCACGCGTACGGTCGGCGCGCTGATCGGGATGCCGCAGAAGATGGTCGGCGTGTGGCACGCCGCCTTCAGCGACCAGAAGCGCGACCCGAACGGGCCGATCGGCGTCGTCGGCGCCAGCCGCATCGGTGGCGAGATCCTCGCCTCCAACAACAACGCCGTCAACAAGGTGTCGTGGTTCCTGTCCGTCCTGGCCTCGGTGAACTTCGCGGTGGGCATGTTCAACCTCATCCCGCTGCTGCCGCTGGACGGCGGCCACATCGCCGGCGCGCTGTGGGAGGCGCTCAAGCGCGGGCTGGCCAGGGTGGTCCGGCGGCCTGACCCCGGCTATGTGGACGTCGCCAAGTTGCTGCCGCTGACCTACGCCATGGCGATATTCATGATCGTGATGGGCGCCCTGTTGATCTATGCCGACCTGGTGAACCCCATCCACTTCACCGGCTGACGGCTTTTCGCGGCCTCGTCAGGCGCTGGGGAGTACGCCTGTGATGAGGAAGGTGTGCAGGGCCTTGAGGTAGGGGTCGATGTCGATTCCCTTCCCGGCCAGCCAGGAGTCCGAGCCGTAGGTTTCGACATAGCGCTCGCCGCCGTCGCAGATCAGCGTGACCACGCTGCCTCGCTCCCCGCGGGCCCGCATCTCGCTGATCAGCCGTGCCGCTCCCCACATGTTGGTGCCGGTCGACCCACCGACGCTGCGGCCCGAGACCTCGGTGGTCCAGCGCATCGCCGCGATCGAGGCGCCGTCCGGGACACGGATCATCCGATCGATCACGGTCGGCAGGAACGACGGCTCCACCCGGGGCCGGCCGATGCCCTCGATCCGTGACCCGGGCGCCGTACGGCCGTAGTCGCCCGACACCCAGGCGTCGAAGAACGCCGAGCCCTCCGGATCCACGACGGCCATGCGGGTGTCGAAGCGCCGGTAGCGGGTGTAGCGGCCGATCGTCGCCGACGTGCCACCTGTGCCGGCACTGACCACGATCCAGGCGGGCACGGGATAGCGCTCCAGTGACAGCTGACTGAAGATCGACTCGGCGATGTTGTTGTTGCCGCGCCAGTCGGTGGCCCGCTCGGCGTAGGTGAACTGGTCCATGAAGTGGCCGCCGGTCTCGTCGGCCAGCCTCCGGGACTCCGCGTATATCGCCGCCGGCTCGTCCACGAAGTGGCAGCGCCCGCCCTGGAACTCGATGAGGGCGATCTTCTCCGGGCTGGTCGACTTGGGGATCACGGCGATGAAGGGCAGGCCGAGCAACCGGGCGAAGTAGGCCTCGCTGACCGCGGTCGAGCCGCTGGAGGCCTCTATGATCGTGCTCTCCTCGCGGATCCAGCCGTTCGCCAAGCCATAGAGGAACAACGACCGGGCCAGCCGGTGTTTCAGGGACCCTGTGGGATGTACGGACTCGTCCTTGAGGTACAGATCGATGCCCCATGCCAGCGGCAGCGGGAACACATGCAGATGAGTGTCCGCGCTTCGGTTGGCGTCGGCCTCCACCTTGCGGATGGCCTCTGCGGTCCAGGCGCGACAGGCCTGGTCCGGGCGATCGGCCACGATATCGGCTAGATCCATAAGGGGTTTTCTCCGGTGCGATAATTCGGGTAGGCAGGAGACCTCATCAGGTCCCCGCACGGTACGCGGGCATCGTAGGGGCGTAGACGTTGGGGGGCGCGAACGATATGGGGCATTTGTTCGCAACTCGGATCCTGGAGACCGGCCGGCTGCCGTTGTTCGCCTTCTTTGTGGCCTTCATCGTCACGTTCGTGCTGACCCGCGTCAACGTACGGCTGATCCGGGCGAACGTGCAGTGGTGGTTCAAGAACCTCCAGGCCGGTGACCTGCACATACATCATGTGGTCTTCGGTGTGGTGCTCATGCTGGTCGGCGGGGTCGCCTCCTTCGCGACCCCGAACGGCTACCACGTGCTGTACGCGCTGGCCGCCACCGTCTTCGGCATCGGCTCCGCGCTCGTGCTGGACGAGTTCGCGCTGATCCTCCACCTGCGCGACGTCTACTGGGCCGAGGAGGGAAGGGCATCGGTCGACGCGGTCTTCGTCGCGATCGCCCTGACCGGGCTGCTGCTGCTCGGCGCCCGGCCGGTCGGCTTCACCGGAGTCGACGACAGGGGAGAGGCGTCGGTGCTCAACCCCTTGATCCCGGCGAGCATCTATCTCCTCTCCCTCGTCATCAACCTCACCCTCGCGGTAGTGACGCTGCTCAAAGGCAAGATCTGGACCGGGCTGATCGGACTGTTCGTCCCCCTGTTCGTCTACGTCGGCGCGCTCAGGGTCGCGCGCCCCGGTTCGCCGTGGGCTCGATGGCTCTATCAGCCGGAGTCCCGGAAATACCGCAGAGCCCGGCACCGCGAGGATCGGATCAGGCATCCGCTGATCCAGGGCAAGATCTGGGTTCAGGAATTCATCGCCGGTCGCCACGACCTGATCCTGGCCGAACAGCGGCAGCGCAGCCGCGTGTGGACCCGCAGGCGGGACGACACAAGAGATGACCAAAAGGAGATCTCGGACGCGTCGCGTCCCTAGGCCGTGTCCCGGCGATCTTGGTTAGCATGGGCGCCGCGGCCCGGCACCCGCGGCACCTCCGCACCGAGGATGAGTCCGGCGGCACCGTAGTCGGGGAGTGCGGCTAGTCGGGGAGCGCGGCGATCGTACGTACGGTCTCGACGGTGTCGGCCTCGGCAGGAGACTTGTCCGGGCGGTGCCGCAGCACCCGGGCGAATCGCAGTGCCATGCCGCCCGGATAGCGGGAGCTGCGCTGCACGCCGTCGAAGGCGACCTCAACGACGAGCTCCGGCCGCACGTGGACCGTCCAGGCGTCACTGTGGACCGCCAGCTCGCTGAGCCGCTCGGTCTGCCAGTCGAGCATCTTGTCGGTGAGGCCCTTGAACGTCTTGCCGAGCATCACCAGCTCGCCGGTCGCCGGGTCGCGGGCGCCCAGGTGCAGGTTGGACAGCTTGCCCCTGCGTCGCCCGTGACCCCATTCGACGGCCAGCACCACGAGGTCGAGGGTGTGCCGCGGTTTCACCTTGATCCAGCCGGCCCCGCGCCGCCCCGCGGTGTAGGGGGTCTCCAGCGACTTGGCGACCACGCCCTCATGGCCGCGTGCGACGGCGCCGGTGAAGACCTCAGTGGCCTCCGCCGCCGACGCGGTGACGAGGCGGGGCATGATCAGCTCGTCGGGGGCCACGCCGGACAGGGCCCTGTGCCGCTCGGCGCCGGGGCGGTCCAGCAGATCCTCGCCGTCCAGATGGAGCGCGTCGAACAGGAAGACCGACAGCGGGACTCCGGGGTCCTTGTGGCTCGCCGTACGCGCAGAGGTCACCTGGAAGGGATGAGGGTGTCCGTCGGGGCGTAGGGCGATGAGCTCGCCGTCGAACACCGCCGACCGTACGGGCAGATCGCGCAGGGCCTTCACGACCTCAGGCAGCCGGTCGGTGATGTCGTCGAGGGTCCGGGTGAACACGCTGACCGCGGAGCCCTCGATGTGGATCTGGGCGCGGATGCCGTCGAGCTTCCACTCCACCGCGACCGGATTGTCCGGGGCCTTGAGCTTGTGGAAGGCGTCTTCCACGGAGGGAGCACTGGCCGCCAGCATGGGCTTGATCGGCCGCCCGACCTCCAGGCCGAACCCGCGCAGGCCCGCGGACCCCTGTGCCAGCGCGGCCGTCGCCACTGGAGGCAGAGCACCCCGGAGCATGGCGGCGCGCCGCACCTCGACGGCGGGGACCTGCGAGGCGGCCGCCACCGCCTCGGCCATCACGCCGTCCAGGGCACCCTGCCGCAGCTCGCCGGACAGCAGGCGGACGACGAAGTCCTGTTCCTCCCGGGTGGCCCGTCCGAGGACGCCGTGCAGGAGCTCACGGCGGGCCGTGATGGAGCCCCGGCCGGACAGGCCGCCGATCTCACTGAAGGCGGCGTCGACCTCACTCACGGCCAGGCTGGGCTCGCCCGCCGGAGCCGGTGCCTCTCGCAGGGCCGCGTGGCCGACCCCGATCTGCCGTTGGGGCAGCTCGCCGGCCAGATAGGCCACCGCGACCGCGACGTCGGCGGGGCCGGCGTCCCGCAGGCACTGGGCGAGCAGCTCGATCTTGGCCCGGCGGGCCGAAGTAGCGGCCACGGCCCGGGAAGTGCGAGCGATCTCGGCGAGCAGCACAGTCCCATTGTGTCCCCGCGGGGTGACAGAACCGCGCACCCCTGGATGGATCGCACCCGGACTGCATAGGTTTCTGGGAGAAGACCTCGACATCAGGGGAGTTGGGAGCTGGATGGGTCTGCCGAGGCCTCAAGAGCCCTTCCATCGCGTCTACTCGCCACCGGAGCCGCCGTCGACCGCGGGCAGGTCCACGATGGTCGGAGTGATCACGGCCGTCCTCGCGGTCTGCGCCACCGTCTCGGTGATCCTGGTCCTGGGGTCCGACCCGGCGCGCAGGGCCCGTGGTGAGTCGGCCGGATCTCCGGGCTCCTCCGGTTCGCCCGCGGCCACCGCTTCCTCCTCCGGCGCACGGCCGGCCACGCCGGCGGCCCCGTCGGCTCGGGCGTTGTCCGTGCTGCCGCCGCCGTGCGGCACCGCGCGCCGCGCGACCGTGAACCGGCTCGTCCCGAAGGCGAAGGTCGAGCAGGCCGCGAACACCACTCTCGCCACGTGCACCTACTCCTCGGCCGGTACGACGTCGCGGTGGCTTCGGATCGAGAACCGCATCTTCGATCCGATCGGCGGGGACAACGCGGCTCAGACCGCATCCGGTTTCTTCGGCGCGCAGTGGACGCGCGTCCGCGAGGACCCGACGGTGCGGATCGTCAGCCTGAAGCGACAGGACGGGCTCGGAGACGAGGCCTATCGCGCGTACAAGCTCGACAACGGCCAGCCGACGGTGGTCGGCGAGGTCGGCATTCGGTGGCGCAACGCCGTCATAACGGTGAGCTACAGCGGAGTGGCGCCGAACCCCGCCGACGACGCCGCGAATGAGCGAAAGTATCTCACCGAGGCGACCGGAGTTGCACGAGAAGTGCTCGGTGCGTTGCAATAGGGCATTGTGTGACGATCCCTCAACAATTCCTGACCTGAACCGGCCGACTCGGTGATTTGTCGGCGCGACAACTCGTATGGTTGGGCCTCGTTACAAGGGGCGGGCAGTCCGGTGACCACAGAATGCATCGGACTGGTTACACATTTTGGGGGTACGGGGAACGGCTGTGACGTTCCTTCGGCTCGCGCGTCACGTGGAGGAGGAGGCGACGGATGTGACCGCGACAAGAGGCGGAGTTTCCTGGGTGCGTTAGCAACCCGCAGGTGAGGCCGGCATTTGCCGGCCGAGGGTCGCCGGATCGCTGGGACCGGCGACCCTTTGTACTGCCCTGGTGACAGTCCGCGAAAAGACCGGGCGTAAGTAAAGCCCCTGCCGACAGGGCCGGGACCCGGCCGAGAAATGTCGTCGCATTAGCCGCCTGGGATTCACGGCCCCTGGCGACACCATTCGGAAAGAGCTTTCCACTCAGCCTTGTGTCCGCTGGAAACCTTGTTTCCGAATCGGGATCGGCTGCCGGCGGGGGAATTGCCCGCCTACGGCAGCCCGCCGGTCAGGCTTCCGGTGGCGAGCCCATGTGGACGTGCAGTCCCTGCCAGCTGAAGTCCATGACATAGCGCGCGGCCTCCTCGGCCGTGACCTCCGGATGGCGCGCCAACCACAGCGAGACCCGCTCGCAGGCGCCGATGATGATTTCGGAGAAGGCCTCGACGGCCCTGGGCGTCGCGGCCGGGGCGAAGGCCGCGAGCAGGCCCGCGGTGAGACCGGTCTGCTGCCGGCGGGTGGCCTCGATCGCGTCCGCCGTGGCGGCCGGGATCATCATCGGTTCCTGCGCGATGACGGCCATGGCCTGGGAATGCCGCTCCATGAAGGTGAAGTAGGCGAGAAGTCCTCGCCACAGCACGTCCTTGGGGGAGTCCGCCTCGGCCATGGCCTCCTGGGTGGCGTCGTACAGATCCGTCCGGATGCGCGTGGCGCAGGCGGACAGCAGCCCGTCCTTGGAGCCGAAGTATTCATAAAGCATCGGTTTGGAGACGCCGACCCGCTCGGCGATGTCGTCCATCGAGGCGGCGCGGTAGCCCTGCTCCGCGAAGACCTCCTCGGCGATGTCCAGCATCTGCCGCTCCCGGTCGGCGCGCGACATCCGCCGGCGAGGTTTCTGGGAAGGCCTGCTCACCCAAGAACCATATCTCTAGACCTACCGCCGGTAACCTACTCCTGGTAACTTACTCAGAGTAGGTACTCGCCCGATGGAGGTTGACACCATGGGAGACGATCCGGCGATCGTCATCATCGGCTCTGGATTCGCTGGCCTGGGCATGGCGATCCAGCTCAAGAAGGCCGGGTTCCACGACTTCGTCATCCTGGAGAAGAACGACGATCTCGGCGGGACCTGGCGCGACAACAGCTACCCCGGATGCGCCTGCGACGTCCCGTCGCACATGTACTCCTTCTCCTTCGAGCTCAATCCCGGCTGGTCCCGGATGTTCGCGCCGCAGCAGGAGATCTGGGACTACCTGCGCCGGTGCGTGGACAAATACCGCCTCGGCGCACACCTGCGCTTCAAGAGCACTGTCGACTCCATGGAGTGGGACGACGACGCGGGCCAGTGGCGGGTCAGCCTCGCGGACGGCGCGCGCTATAACCCGAAGGCCGTCATCTCGGGGATCGGGGCCTTGCACGTCCCGGCTTATCCGCAGATCCGGGGTGTGGAGCGCTTCACGGGGAAGACCTTCCACTCGGCGGGGTGGGACCATTCCTATGACCTGCGGGGCAAGAGGGTCGCGGTCATCGGCACCGGCGCCTCGGCGATCCAGTTCGTGCCGCACGTGGCCGAACAGGCCGGACGGCTGCACCTTTTCCAGCGGACGCCGCCGTGGATCCAGCCCAAACCGGACGTCCCCTTCCCGGCCCCCGTCCGGCAGGCCCTCAGGCTCCCCGGAGCCGCACGGGCGCTGCGCAACATCATCTACGGTGTGCTGGAGGCGCGGTCGGTCGGCTTCACGCTCAGCCCGCGGTTGTCCACGCCCATGCGGGAGATCGCCCTGCGGCACATCGCCGCCCAGATCCCCGACCCGCAACTTCGCGCCAAGGTCACGCCCGACTACACGATCGGCTGCAAGCGCATCCTGCTGTCCTCTGACTACTACCCGGCGCTCAACAGGCCCAATGTCGATGTGATCACCGATGGCATCACGGAGGTCACCGAGACCGGGATCGTGACGGCCGACGGATCGGCCTACGACGTCGACGTCATCATCTACGGGACCGGCTTCAAGGTCACCGACACGCTCGCCCAGCAGCGCATCAACGGCCGCGGCGGACTCAAGATCCAGGAGGCCTGGGCCGACGGCATCGAGGCGCACCACGGCATCACGGTCCCGGGCTTCCCGAACTTCTTCATGCTCCTCGGCCCCAACACCGGGCTAGGCCACAACTCGGTCGTCTTCATGATCGAGACGCAGGTCAAGCACATCATGAGCTGCCTGCGGCTGCTGTCGGCGGAGAAGGGCCGGACCATCGAGCCCAAGGCGTCCGCCATGCGCCGGTTCAACGACCGGCTGCACCGGCGCCTGCGCAAGGCCGTGTGGAGTGAGGGCGGCTGCCAGAGCTGGTATCTCGATGAGAAGGGTGTCAACCGGACGCTGTGGCCGGGGTTCACCTTCGAATACTGGTCGGGGAGCCGGCGGGCGAAGCGCTCGGACTACACGATCACGGGCTAGCCGACGGAGAACAGCGGCCCGAGGCCGGCGACGAGCTGCCTGATGACCGGCCGCTGTTCCTCCACCGACTGGCCGTACAGGCCCAGGACCGAATCGATCCCGTCGTAGTACGGCGCGAGCGCCACGTGCTGGAACAACATGAGGGCGAGCGTGGTGAGCACCTGCGAGTCGGCGTCCGCACGGATCTTGCCGGCGTCCCGCCACAGCTGCAGCATGGGTTCGATGATCTGCAGGTAGTGCTGGTTGGTGGTCTCGCGGACCAGGCCGCGGACCCCGGTGTCCAGCTCGTGGGTGCCGGCCGCGGTCATGCCCCGTTCGAGCGGATGGTCGGCGATGAATTCGCTCCACTCGCAGAAGACGTCGACCAGCCAGTCCTCGAAGGGCTGGTCGAAGTCGAGGCCACCGACCCTGCGCTCCATCTCCTCGCGCACCCGGCGGCAGACGTCGTCGCAGACGTAGGCGAACAGCTCCTGCTTGTCGTTGAAGTAGCGGAGCAGCACGGACTCCGGGATTTCGGCCTCGAGGGCGATGCTGCTCAGACTGCCGGTCGAGAATCCATGCGTGCCGAATTCCCGCATGGCCGCGTTGACCACACGCTCACGCTGTGCCACATTCAGCCGGAACCAGGTCGATGTAGGCATGAATCTTCAGCTTCCCTATGAAGTCGTGACCGGAGGGTCAGATTACCGGTACGACCGGTATATCCGTGCATGACTTCGCCGGACGAGGAAAGCGTTTTCGGCGACCACTGCCAGGACTGCGGTATCGCCGGTACGAGGGTGTGGCTTGCCGGTCAGTACCAGTGGTGTGCCTGCCAGAAGGCCCACGCCTTGCAGGGGTCGCCGTACCGTGCCTCGACGTACCCGAGGCCCCAGGAGATCTGGGTGCTGGCGTTGGTCTGCCAGTTCGGCCCGGCGGAGGCCATCTTCGAGCCGGGAAGCGCCTGCGGGATGCCGTAGGCGTCACTCCCGGGGTTGTCGGCGTGCTCGTTCCAGCCGCTCTCGTGGTTCCACATCGTCAGCAGCGAGGGCCAGCAGCCCGACCATCCCTTGAGGGCGTTCATCTGCTTGCCGATCGCCTTGTTCTGCGCCGCCGAGGTGTTGCTCAGACGGGCCAGCGCGGCGGCCGAGCGGGAGGCGCGGGCGCGGGCGCGGGCCGCGGCGAGCGCCTTGGCTCTGGTCTTGGCATGCAGGGCGTCACGCTTGGCCTTCTCCCGGGCCAGGCGTTCGGTCTTCACCTGCTGCTGGTAGGCGCGCTCCTTGGCCCGCGCGATGGCCGCGGCCTCCACGGGGCTCATCTGCGACTTGTTCATGAGGGCGAGCATGTCGTTGGTGGACATGTTCTCCGTGCCGGCCGGCGGTTTGCCCCCGCCGGGGCTCAGGTAGACCACGGCCACGATGAGGAGGACGGCGACCGCCGACATGATGGTCACGGTATGGGTGAGGACCCGCCGGACGATGCCCGGCTCTCCGTCCTCGCGCTCTCGCCGCTTCCGGGGCACGGTCCGGGACGGCGGCCTGCGCTGCGAGGGCTTGGCCTTGCGCTGTGGCCCCGTCCGCCGCTCGGTTGCGGGGTCCCGCTCGGCCCTGGCCTTCTGTGGTGACCCTGGCTTCTGACCTGGGCGCCGCGGCCTTGACCCGCCTTGCGGCTCCCGCTCCTGGGGCCGCGGGCGCGTGGTCTCCTGAGGTTCCCGCATGAACACGTAGATTGCACCATGTTCATGCTCGTTCGCTCGGTTTTCGACAATCTTCTTCGGCAATCACGTTCGGCCCGTGCGCGAGCGGCACCACGACCGTACTCGCACGAAGGCTCCCGCGCAGGAGGACGTGGCGTTACGCAAAGCCCCAGGCGCGGCTGCTCCTCGTGGTGGAATGGGGGAGTTTCGGGGAGGAGAGGCGGCAGATGCCCGCCCTCGGCTGACCCGGCCCTGCCCACAGCCGGGTCAGCGGGAGTAGTACTCCACCACCAGCTGCTCGTCACAGATGACCGGAACCTCGGAGCGTTCCGGCACGTGGGTCAGCCGGGCGGCGAGCGCCTCGGGCCGTACCTCCAGGTACGACGGGTGCGCCTCCGCGTACGCACCGGTGGCGGCGATCTGGAACGGCGTCATTTCCCGGCTCTTGTCGGCGATCGTGATCACATCGCCCGGCCGCAGCCGGTAGGACGGTTTGTCCACCCGGCGGCCGTTCACGAGTACGTGCCGGTGCACCACGAACTGCCGGGCCTGGTAGATCGTCCGGGCGAAGCCCGAGCGGAGCACGAGGGCGTCCAGGCGCGACTCCAGGTCGGCGATCAGCGCCTCCCCGGTCTTTCCCGTCCTGTGCGCGGCGCGGTCGAAGGCCCTGCGCATCTGCGCCTCACGGATGTTGTACTGCGCCCGCAGCCGCTGCTTCTCTCGTAGCCGGACCTTGTAGTCGGACTCCTGCTTGCGGGCCCGGCCGTGCACACCCGGTGGATAGGGCCGGCGCTCGAAGTAGGGCACGGCCTTGGGCGTCAGCGGGATGCCCAGTGCGCGGGACAGGCGCACCTTGGGGCGGGACCTGTTCATGGCCCTCCTCCACGACCGATGGGAAGTGCCTTTCGGGCACTGCGCTTTGCGGAACTGCTTGTTCATACCCACTGGTCGGACGACATGCCGGTTCTCAGACCCGGCGGGCGAGGTGTCAGCTGGCCTTCGCGAGTGCCTGTTCGAGATCGGCCCAGATGTCCTCGGGGTGCTCGATTCCGACGGCGATCCGTACGGTGCCGTCGCCGAAGCCCGCCGCCGCGAGCGCCGGCCCGTCGAACTGCCGGTGCGAGGTGCTGGCGGGGTGGATCACCAGCGTCTTGACGTCACCGAGCGAGGGAGTGAGCGAGGCCAGCCGTACGGCCTCGATGAACGTACGGCCGGCCGCGCGGCCGCCGGCCAGCTCCAGGGACAGCACGCCTCCCGCGCCGGACAGCACGCGAGCCGCGACCTCGCGGTCGGGGTGCGAGGGCAGCCCGGGATAGTGCACAGCCGTCACCGCGGGGTGCGTGGTGAGCCGCTCGGCCATCAACTGCGCATTGGAGCAGTGCCGCTCGAGCCGCAGCGGCAGCGTGGCGAGCCCGCGCAGGATCAGCCACGCGGCGAACGGGTCGGCGGTCGCGCCCAGCTCGATCGCGTGGTCCCACACCTCCCGCAGCCGGTCGGGGTCGGCGAACACGGCGACACCGCCCAGCACGTCGGCGTGCCCGCCGAAGTACTTGGTGGCGGAGTGGACGACGATGTCGGCGCCGTGCTCGATCGGCCGGCACAGCAGCGGGGTGGCGAGGGTGTTGTCGACGACGCTGACGACTCCGGGGGCGGCGGCGATCAGGGCCGGCTGGTCCACGACCTGCGTCGTCGGGTTGGCGATCGTCTCGAGGTACAGCACGCGGGTCCGCGGCCGCAGCGCCGCCCGGACCTCCTCGGGGTCGTCGCCGGACACGTACGTCACCTCGACGCCCCACCGGTCCGCCAGGTCGCGCAGCATGGCGTACGTGCCGCCGTACAGGCATCGCTGGGCGATCACGTGGTCGCCGCTCCGCAGCAGGCCGTGCAGGACGGAGCTGATCGCACCCATCCCGGAGCCGGTGGCGAGGGCGCCCGCTCCGCCCTCCAGATCCGCGACGGCGTCCTCCAGGGCCCGGACGGTGGGGTTGGCCAGGCGGCTGTAGAGGAACGCGCCCCGGGTCACGGCGCCGTCGCCGTGCCCGGCCACCTGGGGAGGCCCGTCGAAGGCCGCGGCCAGCGCGTCCGCGTCGTCGAACGCGAACATGCCGCTCTGGTAGAGCGGCACGCCGAGCGGCCTGCTCGTGCTCGGCTGGGGAACGGTGACGTGGACGGCGCGGGTGTCACGGTGATGCTGGTTCATGAGGACCAGCCTGCGTGCGGCCGAGACAAAATGACAGTGCCCATCCGGTGCGGTGTTCGGCACGCTCTCAACTCACAGGTAGAAGCCCGTGGGCGAGGTGGGCCGGCGCGCCGTGATCTGCTCCTCGCCGTTGCGCAGTGCCAGGAGCTCGGCCAGGGTCGCCCCGTCGGGGTTCAGCCCGGCGGAGTCGCCGAGCCACGCGGCCGCCTCATCGTAGGGCAGCGCGCCGATCTCCAGCTGGGCCAGACAGCGGCCTGGCCGGATGACGGCCGGATGCAGCTGGGAGAGTTCCTCGTTGCTGGTGATGGCCACCAGCACGTCACGCCCCTGGCCCAGCAGCCCGTCGGTGAGGTTGAGCAGCCGGGACAGGGCCTGCCCGGTCGCGTGCTTGGCCTCACCGCGGATCAGCTCGTCGCAGTCCTCGAGGATGAGCAGCCGCCAGCGGCGCTTCTCCTCACCTTCGTCGTCCTCGCCGACCGCGACCTCCATGAGATAGCCGGGCTCGGCGAACAGCCGCTCAGGGTCCAGCACGCAGTCGACCTGGCACCACGAGCTCCACTCCCGGGCGAGCGAGCGGAGGGCGGTGGTCTTGCCCGTGCCGGGCGGCCCGTGCAGGAGGATGAGCCGCCCCTTGATCGCGGCCGCCGTGAGTCCCATGACCCGGTCGAGGGCCTTGATGACCGTGCTGGAGTAGTTCTGGCGGATCCTGTCCCACGGCTCCGCGGAGATGGACCGCTCATTGCGCAGGCCACCGCTCAGGGCGGTGAGATACCAGAAGCCCATCTGCACGTGCTCGTCCTCGGCCGGCGTGGCCTCGCTCGCGTCCCGCGTCGCCTCCTCCAGGACGCTCTTGGCCAGCTCTTCGCTGACCGCGGTGACCTCGACCTGTGCCGTGCCGCCATGCCAGCGGACCGCGCGGAGCGTCCAGCCGTCCCCGCCGGCGAGCATCGAACGGCGGCCGTCGTGCTCGCTCATCGTCCGCAGGACCTGGCCATGGGCCGGCCGCAGCGGAGCGTCGGAGCGGACCCGCTCCAGCCGGGCGGAACGCGCGTACGGCTGCGCGCCCGTGATGAACGGCTCCAGTGCCAGCGCGTCGATGACGTCGCGGGTGGTGTCGTTGGTGTCGTAGTTCATCGTCGGCGGGAGCGCCTCCGCCGGCTCACCGGAGACTGCGGGCCTCTTTCTCCTTACGGTCCAGCTCGGTGGCCTCTTCCGGAGTGGGCGCCGAGCCCCCGAGATAGGCCGGCTGCCACCAGGTCTCACCGTCCTCCGGCTTATCGGGGTACTCCCGCTGGGCCTTCTCCAGCAGCTCCGACATCTGGGCCCGCAGCTCCTTGGCGACCTGCTCGAAGTCGTCACCGCGCTTGGGGTGCATCGGCTCGCCGACCAGGATCGTGATCGGGACCTTCCGCTGGAACAGGCGGCGCGGACGTCCCTTGGTCCACAGCCGCTGGCCGCCCCACACAGCCATCGGGATCATCGGGACTCCGGAGGCCGCGGCCATGCGGATCGCGCCGTTCTTGATGTCCTTGATGGTGAAGGACCGGCTGATCGTGGCCTCGGCGAAGACCCCGATCACCTCGCCGTCCTTGAGCGCCTGCAGAGCCGCGCGATAGGACGAGGCCCCGGCGTCGCGGTCCACCGGGATGTGGTGCATCCCGCGCATGAGCGGCCCGGACACCTTGTTGGAGAAGACCTCCTTCTTCGCCATGAAGCGCACCAGGCGCTTCGCGGGGAGGGCCCCGTACCCGGCGAAGATGAAGTCCAGATAGCTGACATGGTTGCTCACGAGGACCGCGCCGCCCGTGCGCGGCACCTTGTCGGCCCCCTCGACCCGGAAACGCAGACCAAGGACGCGGAAGATGGTGCGCGCCGCCGTGAGGACCGGCGGATATACGATCTCGCTCATAGCGGAACCGTAACCTAACCAGTGCCGGTGATCAGCCTTTCGGCGGCGAAATGGCATGCGCTCGGATGTCCGGAACCCGGCCGGATCACGAGCTCGGGCTCCTCGGTGGCGCAGACGTCACGAGCCATCCAGCAGCGCGTCCGCAGCCGGCATCCCGACGGCGGGTCGAGTGGCGAGGGTGGATCTCCCTCCAGCATGATCTGGTCCGCCCACCCGGGCGCGTCCGGGTCGGGCACCGGCACCGCCGACAGCAGTGCCTGGGTGTACGGGTGGGTCGGGTGGTCGTAGATCTCGGTCTCGTCCCCGAGTTCGACCACCTTGCCGAGGTACATCACCGCCACTCGATCGGAGATGTGGCGGACGGCCGCGAGGTCGTGGGCGATGAAGACGTAGGAAAGGCCCAGCTCACGCTGCAGCTCGGCCAGCAGGTTCATCACCTGGGCCTGCACAGACACGTCCAGCGCCGACACCGGCTCGTCACACACCACGACCTCGGGCCGCAGCGCGAGCGCGCGGGCGATCCCGACGCGCTGCCGCTGGCCCCCGGAGAACTGGTGGGGGTAACGGCTCACATGGCCCGGATCGAGGCCCACCAGCTCGAGCAGCTCCCGCACCTTGGCGCGGCGCTCGCCCTTGGGCGCCACCTCGGGATGGATCTCGAAGGGCTCCCCGACGATGTCCCCCACGGTCATGCGCGGATTCAGCGAGGAGTACGGATCCTGCAGCACCATCTGGATCCGCCGGCGCAGCGCGCGGAGCTCGCGGCGCGGCAGCGCGAAGATGTCCTGCCCGTCGAACCGGACGGTGCCGGAGGTCGGCCGCTCGGCCGCCAGCAGCAGCCGGGCCAGGGTCGATTTTCCGCAGCCCGACTCGCCCACCACGCCGAGTGTCTCGCCGCGGCCGAGCTGCAGGTCGACTCCGTCGACGGCCTTCACCCGGCCGACCTCGCGTTTGAACAGCACGCCCTGCGTCACGGGGAAATGCTTGACCAGCCCCTCGACCTCGAGGATGGGCGTGGATCCCGCGTCACTGGGAGACGGCACCGTAGACCTCCTCGGCGAAGTGACAGGCGGCCGAGTGCTCACCCGAGCCGACCCGGGCCGGCGCCGGCCGGTCGCGCGTGCAGATCTCCTCGGCGCGGGGACAGCGCGGCGCGAACGGGCAGCCCGCGGGCAGGGCGGCGGGATCGGGCGGCGAGCCCTTGATGGGCACCAGCGGCTCACCCCCGCGGTCCAGCCGGGGTACAGACCGGAGCAGCCCCACGGTGTACGGGTGGGCCGGGCGCCGGTAGAGCTCGCGTACGGGAGCCTCCTCGACCGCGGACCCCGCGTACATCACGACGATCCGGTCGGCCACGCCGGCCACGACGCCGAGGTCGTGGGTGATGAGGACCAGGCCCATGTTCATCTCGTCCTGCAGCTCGCGGAGCAGCCGCATGATCTGCGCCTGTACGGTCACGTCCAGCGCGGTCGTCGGCTCGTCGGCGATGAGCACGTCGGGTTCGAGCGCGAGCGCCATGGCGATCATGACGCGCTGGCGCATGCCGCCGGAGAACTGGTGCGGGTAGTCGTCGAGCCGCTGCCGGGCCGAGGGGATGCGCACCCGGTCCATCAGCTCGACCGCCTCGGCCCGGGCCGCCTTGCGGCGCATGCCGCGGTGGACCTGGAACATCTCCGAGATCTGGTCGCCCACGGTGAAGACCGGGTTCAGCGCGCTGAGCGCGTCCTGGAAGATCATCGCGATCCGGTCGCCGCGCAGCCGGCGGCGCCGCCGCTCCGGGAGGGCGAGCAGATCCTCGCCGCGCAGGCGCACCGCTCCCCGGCTGACGCGGGCCGGCGGGCTGTCCAGGATGCCCATGACCGCCTGCGCGGCGACGCTCTTGCCCGATCCCGACTCGCCCAGGATGGCGAGCGTCTCGCCCTCGGCAAGGGTGTAGGACAGCCCGTTCACCGCCCGTACGGTCGAGTCACGCACCCGGAACTCGACGTGCAGGTCCTGCACTTCCAGCAGCGGCGGCCTGGTCTCTTCCATGCTCACGTGGTCACCGCAGCTTCGGGTCGAGGGCATCGCGGACGGCGTCGCCGAGCATGAGGAAGCTCAGTACCGTCGCCGACAGGAACACGGCGGGGAAGATCAGCAGGTGCGGGTGGTCGACGAAGAACGACTGCGCGACGTTCAGCTGAAGGCCCCAGGAGACCTGCGGATACTGCAGGCCGACGCCGAGGAAGTCCAGCGTCGCCTCACCGGAGATGACGTTGCCGACGTTCAGCATGGCGACCACGATGACCGGCGCGATGGCGTTGGGCAGGATGTGCCGGACCATGATGCGCAGGTCCGAGGCCCCGAGCAGCCGCGCCGCCTGGACATAGTCGGCGTCCTTCACGGCGAGGACCTGTGCCCGCATGATGCGGATCATGGTGGTCCAGCCCAGCAGCACGAGGACCATCGTCATCGCGCCGATGCCGTGACCGGGGAAGGCGACCAGGATCACCGTGGCGCCGAGCACGAACGGCAGGCCGAAGAAGACGTCGGTGAGCCGCGCGATCACCACGTCCAGCACCCCGCCGTAGTAGCCGCCGAGCAACCCGAAGACCACCGAGATCAGCATGGCGAACAGGGTCACCGCGACACCGATCAGCAGGGTGGGCCGGGCTCCGTGGACCACCTGCGCGTAGTAGTCGCAGCCGGACAGGTCCATCCCGAACGGATGGCCGCCACTCGGGTGGATCTTCGAAAGGTTCGGGTCGCAGCCCTGGTTCTTCTCGACGCCGGTGAAGACCCCCGGCACGGCGGCCATCAAGGCCACCAGCAGGAGCATCGCGGCCGAGCCCCAGAAGAGCCAGCGCCGCCGCAGGTCCCGCCAGGCGTCGTTCCACAGGGAGGCCGAGCGGCCCGCCAGGCTGCCGCCGGCCCCGGCCACGGTCGCCGCCGCGGTGCCCGGGGCGCCCGCGCCGGCCGGCGTCTCGGTGCCGGTCTCAGTCATGACGGATCCTCGGGTCGAGCACGCCGTACAGCAGGTCGACGACCAGGTTCACCAGCAGGAAGATCAGTACGAGCAGGGTGGTGGCACCCACCACGACCGGGCCCTCCTTGAGCTGGATCGACTGGAAGACCTGCTGGCCGACGCCCGGGAGGTTGAAGATCCCCTCGGTGACGATCGCGCCTCCCATGAGGTTGCCGAAGTCGACTCCCAGAAAGGTGACCACGGGGATCAGGGAGTTGCGGAGCGTGTGCCTCCCGATCACCCGTACCCGGCTGAGGCCCTTGGCGTGCGCGGTCCGGACATAGTCCGCCCGCAGGTTCTCGGCCAGGCTCGTACGGGTGAGCCGGGCGACGTAGGACAGGCCCAGCGACCCGAGCACGATGCCGGGGAGCAGATAGCTCATCGGCCAGCCGTCGTCGGTCCCGGCTGTGGGAAAGATGGGCCAGTGCAGGCCGAACAGGATCTGCGCGGTGTAACCGAGGACGAAGACCGGGATGGCGATGACGAGCGTCGTGCCGCCGAGCACCAGCGTGTCCGCCAGCTTGCCGCGCCGGAGGCCGGCCCACACCCCCAGTGCGATGCCGAGCGCCAGCTCGAAGACCCAGGCGGTGACCGCGAGCTGGGCGGTCACCGCCCAGCGGCCGCTGAGCACCTGCGACACGGCCTGACCGTCGAAGGTCTCGCCGAGGTCGCCCCGGAAGAGGCCGAAGAGGTACTTGCCGTACTGCACCAGCAGCGGATCATCGAGGTTGTAGTGCCGCCGCAGGGCGTGCACGACCGACGGCGACAGCGGCTTCTCCCCGGCGAGCGCCTGAATCGGGTCGCCCGGCAGTGCGAACACCAGCGCATAGATCAGGAACGTCGTGCCGAAGAAGACGGGGATCGCCTGGAGCAGGCGCCGTAGGACGTAGCGCCACATCGCTATTTGACGGTCACTTCGTAGGCGAGGAGTCCGATGGCGAATGGGGTGATCGTGACATTGTCCACGCGCGCGGACCGTCCGCCCTGACCCTGCCAGTTCCACAGCGGCATCAGCGGGAGCTCACGGAGCGCGACGTCCTCGGCCTGGTTGTAGAACTTCAGGCCCTCGGCCTCGCTGGCGGCCGTGTTGCCCTTGGCGATGAGCTGGTTGAACTCGTCGGCGGGGGCGCCCTTCCAGCCCATGCGGTTGGCGGGGCCCCACTGCGGCTCCAGGTAGTTCTGGGCGCTCGGGTAGTCGGCCTCCCAGTTCTGCCGGTAGGGGCCGGTCTCCTTTTTGTCCGTCAGCAGGGTCAGATAGTCCGAGACCGGGATCTTGCGGAACTGGATGTCGGTGATGCCGAGGTTCTGCTTGAGCTCGTTCGCCACGATCTGCATCCACTGCTCATAGGCCGGCTGGGCGTTGGAGAAGTACAGCTGCAGGCTCCCCTTGAAGCCGCCCGCCTTGTCGAACAGCTGCTTGGCCTTGACCGGGTCGTAGGTGCACGTCTCACCGCAGGCACCCGGCCGGTGGCCCTTGATCATTGAGGGCAGCAGTGAGTCCGCCGGGGTGTAGGTGCCGTTGAAGACCGCATTGATGATGCCCTTGCGGTCGATCGCCATCGAGAAGGCCTTGCGCAGGCCGGGGCTGGCGAAGCGCTTGTCCCACAGCGGGAAGCCGAGGTAGTCGAAGGTGCCGGTCTGCCTGACGAGAAACCGGTCGCCCAGCAGGCGCTTGGCCTCCGGGGCCTTCGCGGCCGGGATCGTCTGCATCACGTCGATCCGGCCGGCCCGCAGGTCGGTGTAGGCGGTGTCGGCGCTGGAGTAACTCTTCCAGGTGACACCCTTGTTCTTGGGCTTGCGCGGCCCGGTATAGCCGGGGAAGGTCACCAGCTTGATCTGCTGGTTGTGCTGCCAGTCGCCGCTCATCATGTACGGCCCGTTGCCGACCGGATGGTCGTCGAAGGCCTTCAGGTCCTTGAAGGCGGCCTTCGGCAGCGGCGCGAAGGCCGGATAGGTGAGCAGCAGCGGGAACTGGCTGAACGGCGCGTTCAGCGTGATCTGCAGCGTGCCGTCGTCGACGACCTTGAGGCCGGACAGTTTGCCGGCCTTTGGTGTGGCCTTGGAATCCGCGGGGTTGAGGTCGCCGTAGCCCTTGATTTGCTCGAAGTAGGAGTTCGCCTCGAATCCGTTGGGCCCATAGGCGGCGTGGTTCCACGCGTCGGCGAAGCTGGCGGCGGTCACCGGCTCGCCGTTGTGGAACTTCTGCCCGGCACGGATTTTGATCGTCCAGGTGGTCTGGTCCTTGGAGGTGACCGACTCCGCCGCCTGGTTGAAAGTGGCGCCGGTCTTGTCGAGGCCGACGAGGTTGTCGAACAGGTCCGAGAGGACCTCGAAGGAGTAGCTGCTCGTGGTGTTGCCGGGCACCAGGTGGTCGGGCTCGGAGTGACCGACCTTAAAGGTGCCGTCGCTGGACCTGTTGCCGGTCCCGCCGCCACAGGCGGCCACGGCGAGCGCCACCGCGGTCAGCCCCGCGGCGCAGCGCGCCGCTGCGTTCAGCCTGGTCATGGTCCTCCTACGCCAATGAGGTCGCGCCGGACACAGCGCGCTGCTGGGATGCTTCACCCTGGGGAACGCGTTCCGGTACCGGCCAGTGAAGATCGTCACCGTATCGAGATCCACCGGCGCTAATGTCCGCGTCCACCGCCACGGCTTCAATGAGGGGAACCAGCCTTGCACGTCTTGGTCAGTGCCGACATGGAAGGCGCCACCGGGGTCACCGCGCCCCTGGACGTCGAGCCCGGCTCCGAGCAGTGGAATCGGTTCCGCCGGCTGCTGACCGGAGACGTCAACGCCGCCATCGACGGCCTGCTGGCGGGCGGCGCCACGGAGGTCGTCGTCAACGAGGCGCACGCCGGCCAGCGGAACGTGCTCCTCGAGGAGCTGGACCCGCGCGCCTCCATGATCACCGGCCGGCACAAACCGCTGGCCATGCTGCAGGGCATCAAGGACGCGGACGCGGTGGTCTTCCTCGGCTATCACACCGGGGCGGGCGAGCGGGGCGTGCTCGCGCACACCTACATGTGGACAGGCCTGCAGGCGCTGCGGATCAACGGCTCAACCGCGAGCGAGGGACGGATGAACGCGCTCCTGGCGGCCGAAGGAGGCGTGCCCGTCGTGCTGTTCACCGGTGACGATCTCGCCTGCGCGGACGCGGAGACCTACGCGCCCGGAGCGGAGCGCGTGCCGGTGAAGTTCTGTGTCAGCCGCTACGCCGCCCGGTGCCTGCCGCCGTCGCGGACCGCCGAGCTGATCCGGGACGCCGCCCAGCGGGCGCTCTCGCGCGGTCCGCTGCCCGAGCCGGAGGCCCCGGCAGGGCCGTTCCGCTTCGAGGTCGAGTTCAGCGCCACGCACCTCGCCGACGCGGTCACGGTGATCCCCGGGGTCGAGCTGACCGACGACCGTACGGTCGCCTACACACAGCCGACCATGATGGAGGCCGTGCGGTGCTTCCGCGCGGTGACCGCGCTCGCGGGCTCGGCCAAGGAGGCCCCCTTTGACTGAGCGCGGCTGGAGTGGGCACGCTGAGGCCGGCGGCAGCGCCGCGGACGAGGTCGCGGAGATCTGCTCCGACCTGATCCGCATCGACACCACCAACGAGGGCCAAGGCCGCGGCCGCCCCGAGCGGCCGGCCGCCGAACACGTCGCCGCGCTGCTCGACGAGGTCGGCGTCACGCCCACCATCGTGGAGTCCGCGCCGGGGCGCTCGAGCGTGCTGGCGCGCATCACCGGAACCGAGCCGTCCCGCCCGGCCTTCCTCATGCACGGCCACCTCGACGTCGTGCCGGCGGACCCGGCGGACTGGGCGGTCAACCCGTTCTCCGGCGAGGTCCGCGACGGCAACGTCTGGGGCCGCGGCGCGGTCGACATGAAGGGCAGCGTGGCCATGATGCTGGCGGTCGTACGCCGGCGGATGCGCGAGGGCCGGCTGACCGGCGGGGACCTGGTGCTGGCCTTCCTCGCCGACGAGGAGTCCACCGGCGACTTCGGCTCCCGCCATGTCGTCGAGCGACACCGGGACTTCCTGACCGGCTGCACCGAGGCGATCAGCGAGTCCGGCGGCTTCAGCGTCACCGCCGACGGCGGCGAGCGGATCTATCCGATCGCCACGGGGGAGCGCGGCACCGCCTGGATGAACCTCACCGTACGGGGAGTCGCCGGTCACGGCTCCAAGCCCCCGAAGGACAACCCGGTCGCCGAGCTGAGTCACGCGATCTCGCGCCTGGCGGCGTACGAGTGGCCGGTGCGGCTGACCCCGGCCGTACGAGCGTTGCTCGACGGCCTGGCCAGGGCCCTCGGCACGGCTTTGGATCACGACCGGCTCGACGCCGAGGTGCGCCGGCTCGGCGCCATCGGGCGGCTGTTCGAGAGCACGATCCGCAACTCCGCCAACCCGACAGTGCTGGAGGCGGGATACAAGGTCAATGTGATCCCGGGCCAGGCGACCGCGCAGGTGGACGGACGGTTCCTGCCCGGCACCGGGCAGGAGTTCCTGGAGACCGTCGAGCGCCTGCTCGGCCCCGAGGTCACCCGCGAGTTCATCAACTTCGAGGAGGCCGCGGCGGCCGACGCGCGGGGTCCGACCTTCGCGGCTCTCGCGGACGCGATCCGCGCCGAGGACCCGCAGGCCCACCCGGTGCCCTATGTCATGTCCGGAGGCACCGACGGCAAGTCCTTCGCCCGCCTGGGCATCAGCGGCTTCGGGTTCGCGCCGCTCATGCTCCCGCCGGACCTGGACTATTTCGGGATGTTCCACGGCGTGGACGAACGGGTCCCCGTGGAAGGCCTGAAGTTCGGCACCCGGGTCCTGGACCGATTTCTGGACACGCGCTGAGGATGCGACGGGTTCAGGAGTCGGCGAGGATCTTGAGCTCCTCCAGCGCGTCCCGCAGATAGTCGATGAGCTCCCACACGTCGGGCACCAGGTCCGGGCAGGCCACGATGCCGATGTCCAGGCTGCCGTCGTAGGAGAACACGGTGATGTTCAGGCCACCGGTCAGATCGCTGATCACTGAGGCCGGGTGGTAGGACAGCATCCGTGCGCCGCAGATGTAGAGCGGTGTCCGCGGTCCGGGCACGTTCGAGATCATCAGGTTGACCGGCTGGACCAGCGCGGGGGCCAGCTGCAGGGCGAAGCGCGTCGCCAGGCCCGAGAACGTGCCCGGCATGATCCCGCAGAGCTCCTCGAACCAGCCGCCCGCGGAGGCCGACACGAACCGGCGCTTGACCGTGCGCATGGAGTCTCGTACGGTCTCGAACCGCTCCCGGGGGTCGTCGAGGTGCGTGGGGAGCGGCGCGATCATGGCCGAGAGCCGGTTGGCGCCGTCGCGGCCCGTGCCGCCCCTGCGCAGTGACACCGGGACGGCCGCCACGAGTGGGTGGTCCGGCAGGGCGTCCCGCTTGACGAGCCAGCGCCGCAGTGCGGTGGCGCACATCGCCATGACGACGTCGTTGAGGCTGACGCCGAAGGCACGGCGCGCCAGCCGGATGTCGCTCAGCGGTAGCGATCCGTAGGCGAAGCTCCGGCGCGCTCCGATGGGTCCGTTGAACGGGGCGCGGGGCGGGCTCAACCGGGCGAGCCTCGGCATCCTGTCGCGCCGCAGCACGCCTTGCACGGCCCGCGCCACCAGGTCTGCGCCCGGTGCCTGTCCGACGACGGGGATCTGGTCGAGGTAGGCGGTGGTGCGGGCCACGGATCGAGCAGCCCGGAACGGATGGAGCGCGGCCTTGGCGAGCCCGGTCCCGAGCATGGCCATCTGGCTGGGCGCCAGTTCCGGCGCGGTGTCCGGAGGCGCCGGGACCTGGCGTGGGTCCGGGCCGATGTCCAGCAGCGCGGCGAGCAGCTCGACCGCGAGCACGCCGTCGATGGCCGCGTGGTGGACCTTGGCGAACAGGGCCGCGCGGCCGCCCTGGAGACCCTGCACGAGGTAGAGCTCCCAGAGCGGCCGCCGCCGGTCGAGAGGGCGCTCGTGCAGTCGCGCGATCTCCTCACCCAGCTGCAGGTCCGTGCCCGGCGCGGGCAGACCCACCTCGTGCACGTGCCACGACGGGTCGAAACCGGTGTCCTCGGTCCAGTAGGGCCGATCAATGCCGAACGGGGCTCCGGACAGCTTGCGGCGCATCGGCTTGGCCAGGTGGGCTCGCTGCCGTACGAGCTCGACGACCGCCTCACGGGTCAGCGTTTCCCCGGGACACCCCAGCGGGTCAACGATCCCGAGCCCGCCGATGTGCGCGAAGGTCCGGGCGCTCTCGACATGCAGGAAGTTGGTGTCCACTGCGGTCAGCTGACTCATGTGAGGCCCCCACGACTCGTAACGCGCACAACCATCCTCATCTCCAATTACGCAGTACCGGACGGTAGATCAATAGAGATGGGGAGGATGTAACGCCGACTTAGCGCGGCTTTGACGGCACCCGGCCGCCGCGCCCGGCGCGCGGCTCGTCACTAAGCTCAGCGGCCATGGCGATACGTCCTCTGAACGACATCGTGGAACCCGGCTGGGCGGGGGCGCTGGAGCCGGTCGCGGAGCGGATCGCCGCGATGGGTGACTTCCTGCGGGCCGAGGTCGCGGCGGGCCGCCGCTACCTGCCCGCGGGGGCGCACGTGCTCCGCGCGTTCCAGCGGCCCTTCGCCGACGTGCGGGTGCTGATCGTCGGGCAGGACCCCTACCCGACGCCGGGCCACGCGGTCGGGCTGAGCTTCTCGGTCGCCCCGGACGTACGGCCGCTGCCGGGCAGCCTGGTGAACATCTTCCGGGAGTACGGCGAGGACCTCGGATATCCCCAGCCCGGCAACGGAGACCTCACCCCGTGGACCGAGCGCGGCGTGCTGCTGCTCAACCGGGCGCTCACCGTCGCGCCTCGCAGGCCCGCGTCGCACCGCGGCAAGGGCTGGGAGGAGATCACCGAGCAGGCCATCCGGGCGCTGGCCGCGCGCGGCACCCCGCTCGTGGCCATCCTGTGGGGCCGTGACGCCCGGAACCTGCGGCCGCTGCTCGAGGGCGTGCCCTGCATCGAGTCGGCTCACCCCAGTCCGATGTCGGCCGACCGCGGGTTCTTCGGCTCGCGTCCCTTCAGCACGTCCGGCCGGCTCCTGGAGCAACAGGGTGCCCAGCCGATCGACTGGAAGCTCCCGTGACCCGCTGCTGCGGCTCATCGGTGTGCGCTCCTTGGTGGATGGCGTAGCCGGGCCCCGATCGCGGCCGCCCGGCTCAACGCCGGCAAGGCGCTCCACCAGGCTCCGCCGGCCCTGCTGAGGTCCTGAGCCGGCCGGCGGACGGTGGCCGGGGCGGCCCCTCAGGCCTTGCGGGCACGCAGGGAGTACATCAACGGGACGCGGGGCCGGTCGGCGGGCTGGCGGTAGGTTCCGTCGTCCTGCCGGTCCAGGCTCTTGAAGCGCTCGAAGAGAGTGAAGTCGTGCTCATGCAGGAACTCCAGCCGCAGGCCCGCGCCGGTGATCGCGGTCAGGACCGCGCCGAGCGGGCGCTCGAACTCGACCGAGGTGTTGTGCTCGGTCGGCGCGGTGAGGTCGGCGTAGGTGCCGGGCTCGTTCCACACGCGCGGGTCCGCGTCGAAATAGTCGAGAGCGAC
Source organism: Streptosporangiaceae bacterium (assembly GCA_025964715.1). Lineage (GTDB taxonomy): Bacteria > Actinomycetota > Actinomycetes > Streptosporangiales > Streptosporangiaceae > Actinomadura_C. Next base: position 55,620 of record JAOPYH010000305.1, read on the forward strand.
AGTGCGGCCCTGGTCGTCGTCCAGCATGTTGGCGACGGGATGGAACTCGGCGAGGTAAAGGAAGCCGCCCGGAGCCAGTAGCGAGGCGATGACCTGCGCCCAGCGGTCCACGTCGGGGAGCCAGTTGAGCGCGCCCAGCCCGGTGTAGACGACGTCGTAGCCCGCACGGCTGCCGGGGCCCAGTGCCTCCATCGCGTCGTACACGTCGGCGACCACGAACCGGGAGTCCAGCCCGAGCTCGCCGGTGAGCGTCCGGGCCTGCTCGATCGCGGGTGCGGAGAAGTCCAGCCCGGTCACCCGCGCACCCCGCCGGGCCCACGACAGCGTGTCAAGGCCGAAGTGGCACTGCAGGTGCACGAGCCGGCTGCCGGCCACGTCACCGACCTCGTCGATCTCGAACTCGCGCAGAGTCTCGCGGCCGGCCCGGAAACCCGCCAGGTCGTAGAAGGGGCTGGAGACGTGGATCGGGACCCGCTCGTCCCACAGCGCCTTATTGATCTCGTGCCAGTCTGCATGGGTCACGGGGGCGACGGTAACGCGGCGGCCGTCCGCAGGGCACCGGGGTGAATTAGGACACTGGCCGGAACACGGGATTCGGCTCCTATCGTTGTTGCGGTGCGCAACATCCGCACGACCAGCCGGGAGGAGAGCCGAGTGAAGATTCCCAAGCACGTCAATACGGTTTGGGATTGGGTGGACGACCACATTCGACTCCTCGCGATCATTGTGGCCTTGGCGGCCGCGGCCGCGGCGGGACTGTGGCTGCCCATACTCTCGGCGTTCGTCCTCGGTGCCGCTCTCGGGGGGCTCGCCATCCATTCGCGCATGAGCAGGCGCACCACGCGGCTCAGGGCGGAGGTCGACGACCTCCTGCGGGAGAACGGGTCGCTGCGCCACGAGAACAACATGCTCATCGGCGGCGTGATCTCCGCCCAGATGCTGGTGACCCAGCGGCTCCCGGTCATCACCGCCGATCCCGGCGAAGAGTAGGCGCGCGCCCGGCCGTCGCCGGACGCTGCGCTTGGCGGGCCGCCGGCCACACGGCTGACCCGCGTACGGCCTCACGGCCGTAGAGACCAACCGCGGTTAGCCTGAAGACCGAAGAGACCAGGCGCGGAGTGGCGAGTAGGGGAGACGATGTCGGCGACGCGGCTGCTGGTCCTCGGCGCGCTGAGGTCGCTGGGGCCGGCCCACGGCTATCAGATCCGCGGTGAGCTCCTCTCCTGGGGAGCCCACGAGTGGGCCAAAGTCAACCCGGGCTCGATCTATCACGCGCTCAAGCAGCTGACCAAGGACGGCCTGCTGCGGTCGCACGAGGTCCGCGAGAGCGACGCGGGCCCGCCCCGCACGGACTATGAACTGACGAGCAAGGGCGAGATCGAGTTCTTCCGCCTGCTCACCGAGTCCCTGACCACCGTCGACCAGCGCCAGGACATGCTCTGGGCGGCTCTGGGCTTTCTCACCGAACTGCCGCGGGCCAAGGCCATCGCGTTGCTGGAGCAGCGGCTCGCCGGGCTGGAGCAGTGGGGAGCCACGGTGCGGCCGCACCTCGGCGCCTGGGACCAGAGCCTCCAGGAGCTCGTGGGTCTGTGGGTCCACTCCGCCGAGACCGGAGCCGAGTGGACCCGGGGCCTGATCGAGCGCCTGGAGGGCGGTGCCCACGCCATGGCCGGTGAGCGCGCCACAGATACTGGCTCACTGCCGGTATGAGGATGGGTTTAACCTGGAAACGGAGCGATGCGGCTCCATTACCGCAGGAAAGCAAAGGCAACGTCTGCACGGGGTAATAGACGCACTTCGAAAGGAGTGTCGGCCGATGACCACCGCCATGAAAGCCCCGCTGGAGTTCCCCGCGCGCGAGGCTCCGGACTTCTCCCAGGGTGAGGTCTATTTCATCGGGAATGCCACCACGGTGATCCGTTACGCGGGTTTCATTCTTTTGACGGATCCCGCGTTCATGCACCGGGGTGATTACGCCAGCCTCGGTCATGGCATCTACACGCAGCGAGTGGTCGAGCCGGCCTGCCAGATCTCCGATCTGCCCTGGCTGGACATGATCGTGCTGTCCCACTTCCACGGGGACCACTTCGACTACGTGGCCCTCCGGGAGCTGAACAAGGAGCTGCCGATCGTCAGCACCCATCACGCAGTGCAGGAACTGCGCGCCAACGGCTTCGCGCGGGGATATGCCCTCGACACCTGGGACTACCTCCCGGCGGTGAAGGGTGACGCGCAGCTGCGCGTCACCTCCATGCCGGGTAAGCACGCGCCCGACCCGATCGCGGCCCTGCTGCCCCCGGTCATGGGAAGCATGCTGGACTTCCACCGCGGCGACGAGCGGGTGTTCCGCCTGTACATCTCGGGTGACACGCTGCTGCACGACCGGCTCTACGACATCCCCACCCGGTTCCCCGACATCGACCTCGCACTGATCCACATTGGTGGGACCGCGCTGCTGACGACCGTGGTGACGATGACAGGAGCCCAGGGCGTACGTGCGGTGGAGATCCTCAGGCCGCGTACGGCGACACCGATCCACTACAACGACTTCTCGGTGCTCGTCTCCGGCATCGAGGACTTCAAGAACGCCGCCGCCGTGTCCAGGGTGCCGACGGAGTTCCATTACCTCGCGCAGGGTGAGACGTTCCGGTTCCGTCCGCGCGGTTAGCCGGCCGCGTCGACCGGCAGCGGCGCCGGGGCTTCGGCCTCTTGACGGCGGAGGGCGAACGCCGCGGCGAGCTGCCTGATCCGGGCGGTCAGCAGCCGCTGGAGATAACGGAATGTCGCCGCCAGTGTGACGATCGCCAGCGCCACCACGCAGATCACGGGCACGAGGCCGAAGTGGTCGCTCATCGTGGACAGCACCTGCCGGGTCCGCGACTGCGGGTCGGCCAGCACGAACCCGGCGAAGCCGAAGGCGATGATGGGTCCGCCCAGTGCCGTGACACGTCTCCAGAACATGCCGACATGCAGGAAGCGGCGCAACGTGTCCGCGGCTCCGAGGATCCGGTTGACGCGCAGCAGCCGCACCGCCGTGACCAGGTGGACGAGCCGCAGCAGCCGCAGTGCCTGAACCGGCAGGACGGCCAAGAGCGCCGCCGGGATGGCCACCCCGGCGATGAGGAGCGGCCACAGGTGTGCGCGGACCCAGGCCAGGCGCCGGCCGGTGAGCAGGAAGAGCAGGAGGGGCTCGCCGGTGAGTACGGCGCTGACCCCCCAGTTGAGCACCTTGCCGACCTGGCCCGGCCAGCCGGCGACCGCGGTCAGAAAGGTGGCGGGCACGGACACTAGGGCCGCGATGACGACTGGAAGCGCGAGGCGGCGTTCGAGCCGGGCGGCCCGGTCGTCTCTCACCTGTTTGCGCGCTGTGACCTTGACGCTGGACATCAGTGTTGATCTTAGACAAGTTGGACGGAGAGATGGTCCCGATCGCCTGACCCGGGGCGCTCCAGATGGATCCTGCGGGGACCGGACCCGGTGCGCGGCAGGTGGCAATAGGGTTTGCCCCATGTCGATTACCGGGAAGAGTGCGGAGGTCCGGCAGGCCGTCATCCTGGCCGGGGGCCAGGCGACACGGCTACGGCCCTACACCGACGACCGGCCCAAGGCGATGGTGCCGGTCGGGGGCAGGCCGATCGTGGACTGGCAGCTCGAATGGCTGTCACAGGCGGGATGCGAACACGTCGTTGTCTCCTGCGGCTATCTCGCCGAGGTCATGGACAAGCACCTGGCCGACCAGTCCTATTCGGCGACGGTCGAGGTCGCGGTGGAGTCAGAGCCACTCGGGCGCGGCGGCGCGTTGCGCTACGCCGCCGGGCACCTTCCGTATCCGCAGGAGCGCTGGCTCGCCCTCAACGGCGACGTCCTGTGCCGCTTCCCGCTCGGCGATCTGATCGACCGGCATCAGACGGCCGGGGCCATGGCGACGATCGCGCTCGCTCAGTACCGCACCACCTGGGGCATCGCCACGCTCGACGAGAAGGACCGCATCGCGGGCTTCGTGCAGTCGCCCAGGCTGCCCTACTGGATCAATGGCGGGATCTATGTCTTCGAGCCCGAGGTCGTGGATCTGCTGCCGCTGAGGGGCGACCACGAGGACACCACGTTCCCGCAACTCGCCGTGGACAAGCGGCTGGCCGCCTACAAGATCGAGAGTTACTGGCGCGGAGTGGACACCGTCAAGGACGTCAAGGAGGCCGGCGAGGAGATCGGGCTGCAGGGCTGGTAACAGCACGGCATCAGGCGCCGTGCCGGGAAACACCGGACAACAGTGGTCAGGGCGGCCGCGGCGGTGACGCCGGGCCGTCCTGACCGTCATTAAAGCTGATCCTTCGGCCACTCTCAGCTGTTGTCGCGGATCATGTCATAATCGCCGAACACGATCGGACCATCGCACAGTTCTGCCATGCGCTTGGCGAATCGTTCCGTCTCTTCCATCTTGTTGTTACGCTGCGCCTCCTTTTCGGAGGGGAAATGCATGATGGCGACATAGTGATTCGGGCGGTCTTGACAGCGGCCCATCATGTCTTGGGTGACCATATTGCGATTCATGGTCCCGGAGCGCCACTCGTCCATGAGGGCCATGATTTCCTCGGGCTTTTTCGTGTCAAATTCCATGATCTGAACGAACACGCTATTCTCCCTTTTCGGGTCCACTGGCACCTCTCATTAGACCCTCGCTGCGCGTGCGTGGCAAGGAAAGAATATCGGAGTCGACTTTTACCTCTGGTACACGCGTTCAGCCCGGCTCCGGCAGGCAAATATGGTGCATTACCGGCTAAATCCGACTTATCGCTAGTCGATGCTGGAAACGTCGAAATTGTCGAAGTCTGCGACGACCTCGCCACCGCTGCCGCCACCGTCGCGCCTGACGATCACACCGGCCTGTCCCTCGGTGAGCGGGTTGTCGGCGTCGGCGCACTCGGCCGCCAGGCGGCCGTTCAGCCACAGGCGCAGGCGAACCGTCGTGCCCTGGCGCTCGCAGGCGATCTGCACGCGGTTGGCCCCCGTGGTCCGGAAGCCCTTGGCGTGCGCGCTGTGGGCCAGTTGCTTGGAGATGTTGTGGCCCGAAACCTTGCGGACCACAGTGCCGTTGCCGTCGAGCCGGACCAGGAACAGATAGCCGTCAACGGTGCCCGAGTCGGGTCCGAAGCACCACAGTCCGAGCTGCCCGTACGGCGGTCCGGAGGCCACGGTGACGTCCGACGACACCAGAGCCCGGGCCGGCAGGCTCTGCTCGTACGGTGCGGGGCTGGACTCCTCCGTCTCGGCGCCGGCGGTCTCCAGGCGATACCGGCCGTCGAAGTAGCCGTAGCCGGACGTGTAGACGCCGCCGGGCCAGTGCGTGCTCGGGTTGGAGAAGTCGTCGCTGAAGAGGGTGGTCGTGGCCCGTGGCGGCCCACCAGAGTCCTTGAGGACCAGGGCCACAGCCGCCACGGTGACGAGGATCAGCGTGAGGACCCCGGCCGCCCAGGCCGCGGTGACGCTCACCGCGCGGCGGCCGGGACGGGGCGGTCCCGGTGGGCCGTCCGCGGTCGCCGGCTCGCGGAGCGTCGGGGGGTCCGGCCGCGCTGCCACGAGGGTCGCCGACTCCCTCCCGGTCCGCGGGAACGGGTCCGAGATGGTCAGGTTGCGTTCGGGGAGGGAGTGGGCCTGCCACGTGCGGCGCACGCGGGCGGCGGTCTGGGCCGTGTCGGCCCGCTCCTGTCCGACCAGGCCGTCGAGCAGCTCCTGCGCCGAGGGGCGCCGGGTCGGATCCTTGATCAGTGCCGACTCGACGAGCTGCCTCACCTCCTCGTCCAGGCCGTCGGTCTGCGGTTCGCCATGGGTGATGCGGTAGAGCACCGCGGGGACCGTGTTCGCCGGGAATGGCGACTCGCCGGTGCCGGCGAACGCCACGACGGCTCCCCACGCGAAGACGTCGGAGGCCGGGGTCGCTCGCTCACCCTCGATGATCTCGGGTGCCATGTAGGCCGGCGTGCCGATGAAATGCCCGGTGCGCGTGGCGTCCGCGGCACTGTCGAGGGCACGGGCGATGCCGAAGTCGATGACCCGCGGTCCGAGGGAGGACAGCAGCACGTTGGCCGGCTTGAGATCGCGGTGCACAACCCCGGCGCCGTGGATGGCGGTCAGCGCCGTGGCCACGCCGACCGCGAGGTGGTCCAGTGTCGAGCCGCGCATCGGCCCCGATCCGCGTACGAACTCGTCGAGGTTCGGCCCGTTGACGTACTCGGTGACGATGAACAGCGGCGCCCCGTCGAGCTGCGCGTCGAGAACGGGAGCCGTGCAGAACCTGCGGACCCGTCGCGCCGATTCCACCTCGCGCCGGAACCTGTCTCGAAAGGACGGGTCGTCCGCGAGATCCGGGTTGATCACCTTGATCGCGGCGCGCTGGCCGACCTCCGACTCGGCAAGATAGACGGTTCCCATCCCGCCCCGGCCGATCCGCCCGAGCAGCCGGTAGGTGCCCAGCGTCGGCGGATCGCCGGGTCCCAGGGGATCGACCACGCTGTCTGCGGACACGGTGACTCCAAGCCTCCCTGACTCTCCGTACACGAAAGTGCACGCTGAGGCAGATTAGCGAAGTGCCGGGTCCTAGGGCAGGAGCAGCAGCTTGCCGGTGGTGCGGCGCCCCTCCAGATCCTCGTGCGCCGTGCGGGTGTCGGCGAGGTCGTACCGCCTGCCGATGTGCAGCCGCAGGTCACCGCTCTGCGCCCAGCCGAGCACGTCGGACGCGCGGGAGAGGAGCTCTTCGCGGGTCGCGATGTAGTGCGCGAGGGTGGGCCGGGTGAGGAAGATCGACCCGGCTGCGTTCAGCCGCATCGGGTCGACGGGCGGCACCGCGCCGCTGGCCGCGCCGAACAACGCCAGCATGCCGCGCGGACGCAGGCTCTCCATGCTTCCGTCGAAGGTCGCGGCCCCCACGCCGTCGTAGACCGCGGCGACGCCCTCTCCGCCGGTCAGCCGCCGGACCTCGGGCGCGAAATCCATCTCGGTGTAGCGGATGACCTCGTCGGCGCCGGCGTCGCGGGCCAGCTTCTCCTTCTCGGCCGTCGACACCGTCCCGATCACCCGGCCGCCGCGCAGCTTGGCCATCTGGGTGAGCAGCAGGCCCATGCCACCCGCGGCGGCGTGCACCAGCACCGTTTCACCCGGCTGCACGGGATGTGTCGTGTGGGTGAGGTAGTGCGCGGTCATGCCCTGGAGCATGGCGGCCGCGCCCTCCTCCGGGGAGACGCCGGAGGGGATCTTCACCGCGCGGTCGGCGGTCACCCTCGCCTTCGCGGCATAGGAGCCCTGTACCTCCGAGGAGGCCACCACATCGCCGACGCTGAAGCCGGTCACGTTCGAACCGACGGCCGATACGGTCCCGGAGCCCTCGACGCCGAGCACGAAGGGGGTCTGCTTGGGGTAGCGGCCGGTGCGGTAGTAGACGTCGATGAAGTTGACGCCGGCGGCGGCGGTGTCGATCACGAGCTCATCAGGTCCGGGGGCCGGGTCCTCGACCTCGGTGTACTCCAGCACCTCGGGTCCGCCTGGGCTCGAGACGACGATCGCGCGCATGGGTCCTCCTCACGGTCAGCTGTTGATCGTTGCCAACGGCTGGTGTGCCGCGTCTGTTCCCGGCCCGGGCCCTGCGGCCTCGGGAGCGGATCGAGGGCGGCGTCGGATGAGGACCGGACGGGTACGTTCCTCCGTGCGTCCAGCGGACCCGGCCACGGTGAGCCGCCGTCAACCCGCCGTCAACCCGCCGTCAACCGCCATCAACAAGGGGATCAGCTATGTCTCAGCCGCGCGCGGCCGTACAGAAACAATCGGTGATACCGCCACCGGAGACCGCCGAGTCAAGGCGTCAGGCCAACCCGTGGCTGACCATGACCGTCGTCGCGCTGGGGATCATCATGGTGGCACTGGACGGCACCATCGTGGCCATCGCCAACCCGGCCATCGCCCGCGACCTCGGCGCCTCGCTGACCGACCTGCAGTGGGTGACCAACGGCTACCTGCTGGCGATAGCCGTCACGCTGATCACGGCCGGCAAGGTCGGTGACCGCTTCGGGCACAAGCCGGTCTTCCTCATCGGCGCGGTGGGGTTCGCGCTGACCTCCGGCGCCATCGGCCTTTCGCAGGGCATCGGCATGCTGGTGGCCCTCCGAGTCCTCCAGGGCGTCTTCGGCGCCATGCTGCAGCCGACCGCCATCGGCCTCCTGCGGGCCGCCTTCCCGGCCGGGAGGCTCAACATGGCCATCGGGATCTGGGGCGCGTGCATCGCCGCCTCCACCGCCGCCGGGCCCATCATCGGCGGCTTGCTCGTCGAGAAGGTCAACTGGCAGTCGGTGTTCTTCATCAACGTGCCGGTCGGGCTGGCCGCCGTCGTGCTCGGTGTGCTCTTCCTGCGCCACCGCCGGGACGAGTCCAGGTCCTCGAGCTTCGACGTGCCCGGAATCGCCGTGCTTTCGGCGATGCTATTCACACTCGTGTGGGCGGTCGTCAAGGCACCGGAGTACGGCTGGGCCAGCGGGCGCACCCTCGGCTTCTTCGCCGGCGCGGCGGTGCTCCTCGCCGCGTTCGTGGTCCGCGAGCACTTCGCCCGTGAGCCGCTCGTGCCCCTCACCCTCTTCCGGTCGGCGTCCCTGTCGGCCGGCGTGGTGCTGATGATGATGATGGCGTTCGCGCTGTTCGGCGCCATGTTCTTCCTGACCTTCTACCTGCAGGGCGTGCGAGGCCTCAGTCCGGTCAGGTCCGGCGTCTGGCTGCTGCCGATGATGCTCAGCATGGTGGTCGTCTCGCCGATCGCGGGGGCCCTGATCTCCAAGCTGGGACCGCGGCCGCCGCTGGTCGTCGGCATGCTGTGCTCTGGTGGCGCCTTCCTCGGGCTGGCCCACCTCCAGGCGGGCGCCGGCTTCATGGAGTTGTTCCCCTGGCTCGTGTTGATGGCGTGCGGCCTCAGCCCGGTCATGGTCGCGGCCACCGACATCATCGTGGGCAACGCGCCGGTGCGGCTGTCGGGCGTGGCCGGAGGTCTGCAGCAGGTCGCGATGCAGGTGGGCGGCGCCCTGGGGACGTCCGTGCTGGGCGCCCTGATGTCGGCCAAGGTCGCCGGCGTGCTTCCCGGGCACATGACGGGGGCCGGGCTGCCCGCCCCCACAGACCCGCAGGTCGAACTGATGCGCAGCGCCATCTCGCAGGGCTTCGCACCGGTGCCGCCGCATGTGCCGCCGCAGGTCGCCGAGGCCATCACGAAGGCCAGTCGCCTGTCCTTCATCGATGGCATGCACGCTGCCTTCTACGCGGCGGCCGCGGTGTCCTTCGCCGCCGTGTTCGTCAGCCTCGTCGTCCGGCGTGGCCGCGAGGTCGAGGGTGCCGCCGTGCACGCCTGATCCGTGCACGCCTGACCCGGGCCGGCCCGGGCCCGGTGCGGACGCTCAGGCCGCTGGGGCTATGCGCCGGCAGAGCCAGGCCAGTGACAGCGGATAGCGGTAGCCGATGTTCCCGTGCCCGGCGTCGAAGAGCTCGAAGTGCACGACCTCATCGGAGACTCCGATGCCGGCGAGCGCCTGGCGGAACGCGTCCCCGCCGATGTCCAGATACCACTCGTCCCGGGTGCCGCCGTCGATCCAGATGGCCCGCTGGGAGCGCAAGGCCTCGGCGTGCGTGGGGACCATCCGTACCGGGTCCCAGTCGAGCCAGCGCCGCCAGATCTCCGGGAGCAGCACCCCGGTCCGCGGGTCGAAGGGCAGCTCCGGCGTCCCGTCGTCGGCCGCGGAGAAGCACGCCGCGACCCCCAGGAGGCTGAGCAGCTCCATGTCTCCATCCTTGGTGAAGGAGACCCGCGCGCGGAAGTCGTCCCACCAGCGGTGGATGTCGCCGTCGTAGGCCCTCAGATGCCGTACGGCCTTGGCGAACTCGGGGATGTAGCAGTATTCGTAGAGAGCGTCGCCGGCGTGGGTGGCGAGGGCTCCGAACAGGTCAGGACGCAGCATCGGCGTGATCATCGCACCGAAGCCCCCGCTGGACTTGCCGGTGATGGCCCGGTGCTCGGGACGAGCGAGGGTGCGGTAGCGGGCGTCCACCCACGGCACGATCTCGTCGCACAGGTACGAGTGGTAGCGCCCGGTGCCGGGGGAGTCGACGAACTGGCTGCCTCCGTAAGCGGTCCAGGCGTCCACGTACACCACGATGGCGGGGGGTGCCTCGCCGTCCGCGAACACCGCGTCGGCGGCCTCCGGGAAAGTGGCCCGGAAAGGCGTGCGGTTGTGCCACATGGCGAGGTGCCCGGTGTAGCCCTGGATCACGTACACGGAGGGGTAACGCCGGTCCGGCTCGTCGTCGTAGCCGGGTGGGACATAGACCCACAGCGGGCGTTCAGAGGGATCCTTGAGCGGGTTGTCCCGCAGCAGTTCGCTGCTGAAGACGTGCTCGTCGATGCGGCCGGCCAGGTCTGTGGACCAGGGCAGCATGCGTACTCCTTCGGGTCGGTGACCGTGGCCCGACGCTAACACCGCCGTCCGGGATCCGGCACTTGCCAAATGGACCTGGCGAACGTATGTTCGAACCCTGATTCGCGCCTGCCTTCCCCCGGGCGATGGACCCGGGAGGTGTGCTGGTGAGTCGCGTGTACGGCGACCCGGTAGACGTGTGGGTCGTTGACGGCCGTCCGGTGCGGTTCGTCTGGAGGGGACGGCTCTACACGGTCCGGGTGGTGCTGGAGCACTGGGTCGCCACCCGGGACTGGTGGCGGGAACGGCACCCCGAGGCCGAGGAGGCCAGTGAGCGGGAGTTCTGGCGCGTCGAGGCGTCTCCGGACAAGGAGATCGGCGTCTACGAGCTTCGCTTCGATGCCGCCACGGGCGCCTGGATGCTGTCCCGGGCGTGGGACTGAGGCCGGTCGCGCGTGGACGCCGGTCACCCGGATCGGCCGGCTTGCAGCCGGCTGATCCGGAAGACCGTCATCATGCACAGGACCGCGGCAAGTGCCTCGGTCGCCGTGGCGGCGATCGTGAGGCGCACGGCGAAGCGGCCCTGTGCGAGGGTGCCGGTGCCGGTCCCGGGGAAGATCCACATAAGGCATGCCGCGCTCAGCACACTGACCCACCAGGCCGTGATGACAACGGAGATCCCGTGCCGCTCCGCCGGCCGGCAGCGGCCGCTGTTCGCCCACGCGTCGTAGACCAGGCGCGGCGGCATCCAGAGGTTCACCACCGGGCAGAGCCAGGCCGCGATCACCCAGCCGCGTCGGTAACGCCGCAGCGGGACCTGGCGGTAGGCCAGCCACAGCCACGGCAGGTACAGCAGACCGGTGAGCACCGTCATCATCACCGAGGTGGTGAGCACGTCGGAGTAGGGCGACACCGCGCGGCCGAGTGCCGCCGCGTCATAGGACTCCGTGGTGGCGCTGTCGAGCGCCGGCATCATGCGGCTCAGGCTGATGCCCGACCCCAGGGCGACGAAGGCGTTGAAGCCGAGCAGCATGATCACCGCGAGGCCGAGCGCCCGGAGGTCGCGCCGCCGTGCCCACGCGCCGCACGCCGGGCACCGGCCCACCTGCGTGGCGAGGATGTCGCCGCATAGCGCGCAGGGCATGACCCACCTCCGGAAACGCGACCCTCTCCGGATACTACGTAGGGCGCGCCAAAGCCGGCCAGGTCACAACAGTGAGTCGTGTATGACGACGGCCGCCGCGGCGGCCAGGGCGCACCACACGCCCAGACGGACCAGACGGCCCTGTTCCGCGTCCAGCAACCGCTCCGGACGCCCTCCGGTGACCACCGCGAGCGCCCACCAGCCCGCGGTCGCCGCGATCACGGTGTCCAGGAGCCCGTAGCCGAAGAACATGCTGCGCAGCACGATGGCGCCGAGTGTGAGCACGTGGGCCAGCACGCAGGCCCCGCGGGCCCGTCCCGGCAGTCCCCTCCACAGGCCCGCCAGCACGAGGAGCCACCCGGTCAGCGCCGCGGACCACAGAGCGGTCACCGGTCCCTGCGTGAACAGCTCAGCGAACCGACTCACCCCGCGCACGCACCGACAACGCCATCCCCCGGACCGTCACGGAGGCGATTGTGTCAGCCGGCCGCGCCGGCGTTCCGCAGGATCGCCTGTTCCGCCGCTCGGCGACCCCGATTCAGAGCGCCTTCTATTGCCAGGGAAGTCGCGAGCGGGACCGTGCCTTGACCGCGTCGGCGAACGACTGCCATTCGCGGTGGCCGAACAGCAGGACGGGACCGCCGGGGTCCTTGGAGTCGCGCACGGCCCGGTGGCCCGAGGGCAGCGAGGCCACCTCGACGCACTGGTCGCCGCTGCCGCTGTAGGAGGAGGTGCGCCAGGTGGCGCCGGCGAGTTCACGCTCCACATCGTTCACTGTGTGTTACTCCTTGGCCGCCTCGACAATGAGGCGTGTGGATTCGGCTGGGGACAGGGCAAGTGCTGTGATCTGGTCGAATCGCTTCCTGTGTTGCCCTGTTTCCTCGGCGCTTTCGAGATAAACGTCACCCATAGTGCCCTCGACGTAGGCGATGTCGGGGTCGGCGGGGTTCGGATACGACAAAATCGTGAAACGGCCGTCCAAGCCGGCGTGGGCTCCGGCGTCATAGGGGAGCACGTGGATGGTGACGTTGGGGCGCCGTGCCGCCTTCGCGAGCGCGAGCAGCTGCGAGCTCATGACGGCCGGTCCTCCGACGGGCCGCCGGACGACCGCCTCGTCGAAGACCGCGTGCAGGTGCGGGGCGTCCGGGCGGTCCAGCAGAGCCTGGCGCGCCTTACGCGCGGCGATCCGGCGATCGACGTCCTCGGGCCCCGGGAGCAGGCGTCCCGCGCTGATCACGGCCCGGGCGTAGTCCTCGGTCTGCAGGAGGCCGTGGATGAGCTGGGCGTCCCAGGTGCGGATCTCCGACGCCTCGTCCTCGAGGGCCACGTAGCTGCCGGTGAAAACGTCCACATAGGCCGTCCACCAGCCCCGCTGCCCGGTCTGCCGGGCAAGCGTCAGCAGAGCCTCGCGCTCCGCTGCCGGCGCCTCGTACAGATCCAGCAGAGCGGCCACGTCACGCTGCCGGGGCCGGGTCTGCCCGGTCTCCAGCCGGGACACCGTGGCCCGGGACCCGCCGAGCCGATCGGCGACCTCCTGCAGGGTCAGGCCCCGGTCTTCGCGCAGACGGCGAAGCTCCCGGGCCAGCCGGCGGCCTCGGACAGTGGGCCTGTATGCCATGGCACCCATCCCTCTGCGAGCGTGAGCGGTGACGGGGAACTTACAGAATTTCTGTGAAGAGAGTTGTGTAAATGAGATTCTCACGAGACTCTTGTTTGTGTGATCGGCCGGAGACTCAGTGTGACGGCAAAGTAGGGATGTAGCCGCGGGGAGGGTGCCTTGAACACCTTGCCAGAGCTCACCGAACAGACGGTGACGTCGAACGACTGCTGTGGCTGGACATGGGCGCTGCCTGTGGATCCGCTGTGCGCCCGCGAGGCCCGATGCCTGCTCGCGGGCAAGCTCGGCACCTTGGAGGTCCCTCGCGACGTGGTCGCCGACGCGGAGCTCATGATCAGCGAGTTGGCCACGAACGCCTACCGCCACGCGCGAAGCCATGGTCCGCACGAGCTTTGGATCTTCGCTTCGGGGCAGTTGCGCGGAACGGCCACTGGACCGGACCCCTGCGAGGTCGTGTGCGCGGTGTTCGACACCCTGCCCGAGCCGAGGCTCCGGACCGACGCCGCCTTCTGCGGCGACTTCGGCCGGGGGCTGAGCATCGTGGCAGAGCTCTCGCACGGGCGGTGGGGTGTGCAGCCGGCCCGGTCGCACCTGCGCTACGGGGTGCCGGGCAAGGCCGTGTGGTTCGGCTGCGCGGTGCCACCCGCGGTGGTGGAGAGGATGGGCCGCCAGTGTGAGGATCGCCGTCACCTCAAGGTGACCTGATCCCGTCATGCGACACCGCTGGTGGGTCACTTATACGGCGAGGTGTCCCTTATGTCATTCTGGGCGGGCGACGGACGGGGCTCGGCACGGCGATCGGGGAAAGGCGGCCGGGGTGAACATCCCACGTCTGGTCGTGGCGGCGCCGGCCTCCGGGACCGGCCAGACCACGGTCGCCACGGGACTGATGGCCGCCCTCGCCGCAGGCGGGCTCACGGTCTCACCCCACAAGGTGGGACCGGACCAGACCGCTCCCGGCTATCACGCGCTGGCGACGGGCCGCGCCGGCCGCAACCTCGATCCCTGGCTCACGTCCGAGAAGCTGATCGCGCCGCTGTTCCTGCGGGGCGCCGCCGGTGCCGATGTGGCCGTCGTCGAAGGCACGATGGGCCTGTACGACGGCGCCGAGGGCGAGGGCGCGTTCGCCTCGACGGCGCATGTCGCCGACCTGATCCAGGCGCCCGTCGTTCTGGTGGTGGACGCGGCGTCGGCGGGCCGGTCCCTGGCCGCCGTCGTGCACGGTTTCCGGACCTTCGGGGACGTACGGATCGGCGGCGTCGTGCTCGACCGGATCGGTTCGGACCGCCACGAGGCGATCTGCCGGGACGCCGTCGAGGAGGCTGGGCTGCCGGTGCTCGGAGTGCTGCGCCCGGGCCACGGAGCGGCGGCCCGGGCCCCAGGTCTCGGTCCGCGGCCGGCGGCTGAGCGACCAGCGGACGCGGCCGAGGAGGTCCGCGGGCTGGGCGCCCTGATCGCCGGCTCCTGCGACCTCGACGCGCTCCTGGCCCTCGCCTGCTCGGCGCCGTCCCTCACCGCCGAGCCCTGGAGCACGCCCGGCCCCGTGCGATCCCGGCCCGGCTTGGTGATCGCGGTCGCCGGGGGCCCGGCCTTCACGTCCGGATACGCCGAGCACGCCGAGCTGCTCGAGGCCGCGGGCGCCGAGGTCGCCGTGTTCGACCCCCTGCGTGACGAGACGCTGCCGGAGGGGACGCGCGGCCTCGTCATCGGAGGCGGGCACCCGGAGCGGCACGCCGCCGAACTGTCCGCCAACGAATCCCTGCGCACCGAAATCCGCACCGAAATCGCCGCCCTCGCCGCCTCCGGACACCCGCCCGGCCCAGGGCCTCGCGGTCTCCCGGTCTACGCGGAGTCCGCGGGTCTGCTCTATCTCAGCCGCGCGCTGGACGGCGTGCCCATGTGCGGCGTGATCGACGCGACCGCCACCATGCGAGCCACACCGGCCCTCGGCTACCGCACGGCGGTGGCGGTCGCCGACTCGTCCGTGGCCCGGCTGGGTGAGCGGGTACGCGGCCATGAAGTGCGCCGCGCCGACGTCGTGCCCGGCCCCGGACCCGCACCCTCGGCCGCGTGGCAGTGGTCGAAGGCGGGCCCGGACGGCTTCGTCCGGGCGAATTGCGTTGCGTCGCATCTGCATCTGCACTGGGCTGGGAGCCCTCAGCTGGTGCGCCGATTCATGGAGAGCTGCGCATGACTTTCGACAAGGGGATGACTCTGACCACGGAGCGGCTCATGCTGCGGCCGTTCGGCGAGGCCGACATCGACGCGGTCCTGAGGGTCGCCGACGATCCCGAGATGTTGCGGTGGATGCCGTGGGCCGGGGACCAGACACCCGAGCGGGCCGTCGCGTGGTGCACGATCGACGCGCACGGAGATCCGAGCTCCCAGATCCACTTCGCCATGGTGGGTGAGAGCGGCAGCTGTGACGGCTCGATCGGGCTGAGCCGGGCCTCCTTCGAGGGAGGCCGGGTGGAGATCGGCTACTGGGTCGGCGCGTGGGCACGCGGCCGCGGCTATGGCGCGGAGGCGGCCCGAGCCGTGTCGGCTTACGCCTTCAGCAAGGGGCTGCACCGGGTCGAACTGCTGGCCGCGACGGGCAACGTCGCCTCCCAGCGCGTCGCGGTGCGGGCCGGGTTCACTCGCGAGGGTGTGCTCCGCGAGGCGCTGGTCGTCCCCGGCGGGCGCACCGACGCCGTGATGTACAGCCGGTTGAAGGGCGACGCTCCTTGAGCGCCTTCCCGGCCGACGTCCGCCTCGTGAGCGAACGCCTCGTGCTGCGGCCCTTCGGGCCGGGGGACGCCGCGGCGGTGACCGCCGCCATCGCGGCCCGCGAGGACTTCCTGCCGGCCAACGCGCCGGTCAGCGCCGAAGGCGTCCCGCACTGGCTGACGCGGGGCGTGCAACAGGTAAGGGCCTCCGGCTGGGGGCTCCATCTCGCCGTGGCCGACCGGGACTCCGGGGAGCTGGCCGGCACCATCGGGCTGTTCCGTGCCGACTGGATCGTGGGCTCGGCCGAGGTGGGGTACGGCGTCCGGCCGGCCTGGCGGGGACGCGGCGTCGCCACGGAGGCGCTCCGCCTGATCTCAGGATGGGCGCTGCGCGACTGCGGCCTGTATCGGGTCGAGCTTCGCACGGACCTCGGCAACACCGCCTCGATGCGGGTCGCCGGCAAGGCGGGGTTCCGCCGTGAGGGGGTGCTCCGTGGCGTCGAGATCGGCCCGCACGGCCACTATGACCAGGTGGTCTTCAGCCTGATCGCGCCCGACCTCGGAGAGCGGCCGTCCGCGGCCCACGCCGGCCTACCGCTTCGCACGCCCGCCGCCGTGGACCGGGCCGTGTCCGCCCTCGCCGCGCGGGGCGAGAACACGGTGGTCCTCCACGACGGCGGGCACACCGCGACGGGGGCGCGCGAGATGCTTCCCAAACTGCCCGCGGACTGCTTCGTGGAGGCCGGTCACCTCATCGGCGACGTGATGCGCAGCGCGGGTGAACACGGCGTCGCGCAGGTCGTCTTCGTCGGAATGCTCGGCACACTGGGCGAACTGGCCGCCGGACCGCCGGCGGACGGTCCCGGCCCGCCGGCGTGGAGCGGGCCGCTCGCCGAGATCACCACCGTCATGGGCGGTTCCGCCGAACTGGCGGCCCAGGTGGCCCGGGCGGACACCGCCCGGCAGACCTACGAGCTGTGGGAGTCGGCCGGCCTGCTGGGCCCCTGTGGCCGTGAGCTGTGCCGCCGCGTCGCCGGCGTGCTGGAGCGCCATGCCAGTGCCCCTGCTCGTACGGCCGGCCCGGAGGCGGGCGGACCCGGCTCCAGCCCGGGTCTCCAGGAGGGGCGGGCCACAGGCCGGCCGGCCGCGCAGGTCGTGCTGGTCGACTTCACGGGGAAGCGAATGGTCGGAATGTACGGCCGGCTCGCCCCGGGGCGGTCTTGAACACATGGACGCTCAGATGAACGCCCGGACGCCGCAATCCCCGGGCGACGCGCTGGACGTGGACCTGAGTCACCATGGGGACGCCGAGGTCGAGCCCGGGCTCGTCGACTTCGCCGTGAACGTGCGCGGGACCACGCCACCGCGCTGGCTCGCCGACCGGCTGCGCCGCTCCGTCGACGACCTCGCGGCCTATCCCGACCCCACGGCGGCGCGGGCGGCGGTCGCCCGCCGCCACGGCCGCAGAGCCGCAGAGGTGTTGCTGACGGCCGGCGCGGCCGAGGCCTTCGTCCTGCTCGCCCGCGCGCTCGCACCACGGCACGCCGTCGTGGTGCATCCGCAGTTCACCGAACCGGAGGCGGCGCTGCGCGCGGCCGGCCACCGGGTCGAGCGGGTCCTGCTCGGCGGGGACTTCACCTTCGACCCCGCGCTCGTCCCCGCCGACGCCGACCTGGTCATGATCGGCAACCCCACCAACCCGACGTCGGTCCTGCATCCGGCCGCCGCCCTCGCCGAGCTGATCCGGCCCGGCCGGGTGGTCGTGGTGGACGAGGCGTTCATGGACTGCGTGCCCGGCGAGCCCGAGAGCATGGCGCCCTTCGCCGGGCCGGGCCTGGTGGTCCTGCGGAGCCTGACCAAGACCTGGGCGCTCGCCGGGCTGCGGGCCGGCTATGTGCTCGCGGGACCGGAGCTCGTGGCCGCGCTGGCGCGGGCGCAGCCGCTGTGGGCGGTCTCGACACCCGCGCTCGTCGCGATCGAGGCGTGCTGCTCACCGCAGGCCGTCGCGGAGGCCGACGCGTGGGCCGCCGAACTCGGTGTGGAGCGGGAGCGTCTGGCCAAGGCTCTCGGCGCGCGGGGGCTGCACGTGGTCCCTGGGTCCCGCGCCTCGTTCCTCTGTGTACGGGCTCACGACGGGCTGCGCGGCCTGCTCCGTGAGCGCGGCTACGCCGTCCGCCGGGGGGACACCTTCCCCGGCCTCGGCCCCGGCTGGGTCCGGATCGCCGTCCGGGACTCCGGCAGTAACGACACCCTCCTGGAGGCACTCGATGACCTGGGGATCTGACCTCATTTCGCAGACGGTCGCCGGCATCCGGCCGCCCGACGCCGAAGCCATGCGGGCGGCTCGCAGCCATCAGGAGAGGCTGACCAAGCCGCCGGGCTCCCTCGGCCGGCTGGAGGAGGTGTCCGTCCGGCTCGCCGGCCTGGCCGGGGAATGCCCGCCGCCGCTGCCCGCCCCCGCGGCCGTCGCCGTGTTCGCCGCCGACCATGGCGTCCACGCGCAGGGCGTGACCCCGTGGCCGCAGGAGGTGACCGCCCAGATGGTGGCGAACTTCGTGGCCGGTGGAGCCGTCGTGAACGCGTTCGCCGGTCAGGTCGGCGCGGAGGTGACCGTCGTCGACGTCGGGGTCTGCGTGGACCTCCCGGCGCACGTCGCCGCAGCCCCCGGGCTGCTGTCGCGCAAGGTGGCGTACGGCACGGCGGACATGACCCAGGGGCCGGCGATGACGGCCGGGCAGGTTCGCCGTGCCGTCGAGGTGGGCATCGACACCGCTCGGGCACTGGTGGCCGCGGGCGCCCGCTGTCTCATCACCGGTGACATGGGCATCGCGAACACCACGGCGTCGGCGGCGCTCATCGCCGCGTGCACCGGCCTCGCGCCGGAGGAGGTCACCGGCGTGGGCACCGGCATCGACCCCCCCACCCACGCCCGCAAGATCGAGGTCGTACGGGCGGCGCTGGCCCGGCATCAGCGCGCGATCACGTCGATGCGCGAACAACCGCGGGATCACGGACGGCGGGATCACGGACAGCGGGACGGGGCGCTGGAGGTGCTCGCGGCGGTCGGCGGGCTGGAGCACGCGGCCATCGCGGGCTTCATCCTCGCCGGCGCGGCCTGCCGTGTTCCCGTCATCCTGGACGGCGTGATCGCGGGATCGGCCGCGCTCATAGCGGCGGCCATCGAGCCCAACGTGATGGCGGCGTGCGTGGCCGGGCACCGTTCGATGGAGTCCGGGCATGCGGCTACCTTGGTCCACCTGGGACTTCACCCGCTGGTCGATCTGGAGCTGCGGCTGGGGGAGGGAACGGGAGCGCTGCTGGCGCTCCCGCTGGTGCAGAGCGCCGTACGTGTGCTGCACGAGGTCGCCACGTTCGACTCGGCGGGCGTGACCGGCGACCAGAGGTCAGTTGAGCTAGAGGGGTCAGCATAACCACGTGAACGCGAGTACTTCTGGGGGCGAACACAGGTGTCCGTCCGCTCCGGCCGTGCCCCCGTACCTGCTCGGCCTGCGTCTGAGCGGGCGACGCGTCATCGTCGCCGGCGGCGGCCGGGTGGCCCAGCGGCGTGTTCCCACCCTGGTCGCGGCCGGTGCGGACGTGACCGTGATCTCCCCCGAGGTGACGCCCTCCCTCGAGGACCTCGTCACGCAGGGCTCGATCCGCTGGGAGCGACGGCGGTTCGCCGGCGGTGACTGTGCCGGGGCATGGCTCGTCCAGGCCTGCACCGGCGACCCCGAGGTGAACGCCGTGGTGGCCGCCGAAGCCGAGGCCGCGCAGATCTGGTGCGTACGCGCTGACGACGCGGAGGCCTCCGCGGCCTGGACGCCGGCGACCGGGGTCGTCGCGGGGACGACCGTGGGCGTCCTCGGCGGCGGCGATCCGGGACGCGCGGCCGGGATCCGTGACGCGGTGGTGGAGGGGCTGCGGGACGCCAGCCTCGAGACACGTCACTCCCGGCACAAGCCGTCCGGCGTGGCGCTCGTGGGCGGCGGTCCGGGCGACCCTGACCTGATCACCGTGCGGGGCCGGCGGCTACTCGCCCTGGCCGACGTGGTCGTCACCGACCGGCTCGCCCCGCGGGTCCTGCTCGACGAGCTCGCGCCGGACGTGGAGGTGATCGACGCGGCGAAGATCCCGTACGGCCGCTCGGTCAGCCAGCAGCGCATCAACGAACTGCTGGTCGAGCACGCGAAGCAGGGCAGGTTCGTGGTCCGTCTCAAGGGCGGCGACCCGTTCGTGTTCGGCCGGGGAGCCGAAGAGGTGCTGCACTGCGTCCGGCACGGCATCCCTGTGACGGTGGTCCCCGGCATCACCAGCGCGGTGGCCGTGCCCTCCGCGGCCGGCATCCCGGTCACCCACCGCGGCGTGGCACAGGAATTCCATGTGGTCTCGGCGCACATCGCCCCGGAGGCGCCGGGCTCGACCGTCGACTGGGCCGCGCTCGGCCGATCGAACGGAACCCTTGTATTGCTCATGGCAGTCGAGCGCATGAGCCTCATAGCGGCCACTCTCATGCGCTATGGTCGGTCGTCTGATACGCCGACGGCCGTCATCCAGGACGGCACGCTGCCGGGCCAGCGTGCGCTCACGGCGACGCTCGGGACGGTGGTGGAGGAGATGACGTCACACGGCGTCCGTCCTCCGGCGATCGTTGTGGTCGGTGATGTGGTGGACGTGGCGCGAGAGATCGACATGATAAGAGCGGACATGGGGCAGGGCCCGTGACGACACCGGCGGATCAGAGCGCTGTTCACGCGGCGAGCTCCGTCCGGCGGGCCGGGGAGAGCACAGTGGCCGGCTCCGCCTCCTCGGCCGATCTCGGCCGGGTGCTCATCGAGCTGCGGGACCAGATCGCCGCGTTGCGCTTCGTGCCGGGTGTGCCAGGGGTCGAAGAGGCCACGGCCGCGCAGCACGAGATCAGAAGCCAGCTCGACGACTATGTCCTGCCGCGGCTCCGCAGCGCCGGAAGGCCGCTCCTCGTCGTCCTCGGCGGCTCCACCGGTGCGGGTAAGTCGACCCTCGTCAACACGCTCGTCGGCGCCCGGGTGAGCGCCACGGGCGTGCTGCGTCCGACCACGAGCAGCCCGATCCTGGTCTGCCACCCCGACCACGCCAACTGGTTCATGGACGGGCCCATCCTGCCCGACATGGCGAAGGTTCCCGGACCGGCTCCCGACGCGATCGTCGGCGACCAGCTCGTCATCATGCAGAGCGAGACGCTCCCCCCGGGTCTGGCGCTGCTGGACAGCCCCGACTTCGACTCGGTGTTCGAGGACCACTACGAGTTCGCCACCAAGCTCATGGCGGTAGCCGACCTCTGGCTCTGCGTCACCACCGCGGCCCGCTACGCCGACGCGCAGGTGTGGCAGATGCTGCGACGTGCCAAGGAGCACGGCGCCACCATCGGGACCGTGCTGTCCCGGGTTCCGCAGGGGGCCGGCTCCGAGGTGGTCGAGCACTTCGTCGAGATGCTGTCCGAACACGGTCTCGGGGAGGCGAGGCGTTTCACCCTCCCCGAGACCAAGGTCGACAACAGCCGGCTCCCCGAAGAGTGCGTCGAGGACATCCGCGACTGGCTCGTCGGCATCGGCGACAGCGAGGAGCGCCGCAACGGGGCCATCCGCGACACCTTCGGCGGCGTCCTGGACAGTTTCCGGACGCGGGTTCCCGAACTGGCCAAACAGGTCGAGGCCCAGGTCCAGCTCAGGACCGCTCTGCGGGCCGACGTTGAGGGCGGTTACGCCACAGCGCTGGCCGAGCTCGACGAGGCGACGCGCAACGGGTCTCTCCTGCGCGGCGAGGTGCTGGCCCGATGGCAGGACTTCGCCGGGACCGGTGACCTCGAGCGGGCCCTGCACGTGCAGGGCGGCCGTGCCGCGCGCAAGGCCAGCAAGCGCCGGCGCACACCGGCCCGCGCGCGCGCGCTCAAGAGCGCTCTGCGCGCAGGCCTGGAGTCGCTCATCGTCGCGGGCGCCGACCACGCCGCCGAGCAGGTGGTGGACCGCTGGCGGGACACCCCCGGCGGGGAGATGCTCCTGGGCGGCTCGGCCGATGCCGACGACGGCACCACGCCCCCGCTGGAACAAGCCTCGCCCGAGCTGGCGCGCCGCGTCACCCGCGCCGTCAGCGGCTGGCAGGACCACGTGCTGGAGCTCGTCCGCACCCAGGGGTTCACCAAGCGCTCGGTGGCCAAACTCGTGTCCTTCGACGAGGAGGCGCTCTCCCTCGTCCTCATGGTCGGTCTCCTCGGCTATGGCACTGCGGACGTGACCGTCGAGGGCGGCACCAGCGCGGTGCCCCAGCGGTTGCTCAAGGGTCTGTTCGGTGCCGAGTCACTGCGCGGCATGAGCGCCAAGGCCCGGGCCGACCTGCGCAACCGGATCGGAATGCTCTTCGACGAAGAGGCCATCAGGTTCGGCCAGGCCATCGACGCCGCGGGCATCCCCGACGAGACGACCGCAGTCCAGCTCTATCAGGCGACATACAACCTCGAGGTCGCGCGATGACCACGACCGTGCCCGGTGCCTTCAACCCCTCGGCGGGCCAGCCGGCTTCGGCCGGTACGGGACTGTCCGACCGGCTCGACGCCCTGGATCGGCTCGTCGAGCTGGGGGACGGCCGCATCGACCCAGGTCTCCTCAAGGAGACGGCCGAGCTGGTCGCCAGAGCGGGGGAGCGGCTGAGGCTGTCCGGTGAGCACACCGTCGTGACGTTCGCGGGCGGGACGGGCAGCGGCAAGTCCTCGTTGTTCAACGCCATCTGCGGCCTGGAGCTGTCACCCGTAGGCCTACGACGTCCCATGACCTCGCGGGCGCACGCCTGCGTCTGGGGTCTCGACGGCGCGGGTCCGCTGCTGGACTGGCTCGACGTCGACAAGCGCTACCGCTACGCCCGGGCCAGCGCGCTCGATGGCGGAAGCGGTAAGGCGGGCCCCGGCGGCCGTCCGCGCCCCGACGGCTCGCTGCAGGGCCTCGTGCTCCTCGACCTGCCCGACCACGACTCCATCCGGGCCGTGCACCGCGCGGAGGTCGATCGCTTCGTCACCATCGCCGACCTGCTGGTATGGGTGGTGGACCCGCAGAAGTACGCCGACGCGTCGCTGCACCGCGACTACATAGTGCCGTTCGCCGGCCACGCCGCCGTCACCCTCATCGTCTTGAACCAGGTCGACCGGCTCGAGCCCGGCGAGGTCAAGGACTGCGTGGCGGACCTGCGCCGCCTGCTCGAGGCCGAGGGCCTGAGCAATCCCCGCATCGTGCCGACCTCCACGGTCGCCGACGGCGGGACCGACGAGATCCGGGACCTCCTCATCGAGACGGTAGGCGCCCGCCGGGCCAGCACCGAGAGGCTCTCCGCCGACCTGGGTGCGCTCGCCGACCGCTTCGCCGGCTACCGCGGCGAGGCGCAGCCACCGGCCGCCATCGACGAGCGCCGGATCAACACGCTGGTCGACGCGCTCACCGATGCCGCGGGAGCCCCGGCGGTCGCAGAGGTGATGGAGAGCGCCTACGAGATGCGTGCCGCCGAATACGTCGGCTGGCCGGTCGCCCGCACCGCGGCCCGGCTGCGCACCGACCCGCTGCGCAAGATGCGCCTCACGGAACTGCGTGATGAGCTACGCGGCGCCTTCACCGGCCCCGTAGGCGCCCAGCAGGGCGACGTGGACAACGCGCTTCAGGGCGTCACCGACGATGTGACCGCCGATCTCCCGGAACCCTGGGCCCGCTCCGTGCGGGCGGCCGGCCGGGTCAACGCCGCGGACCTCCCGGAGGCCCTGGGCGTCTCGCTCCGGAAGGCCCTGCCCACCTTCAACCAGGTCCCGCGATGGTGGTGGATGATCAAGACCTGGCAGTACCTCCTGGTCCTGGTGACCCTCCTCGGCCTCCTGTGGACGGCCCTGCTGGTGACCTATGGGGTGTTGGACATCGCCTCGGCACCGGTGGGTCTGCTCGGCGACGCCGGCCTCATCCCGTACGTCCTCGTCCTGTCCGCGTCGACCTTCGGGATGGGCGCCCTCACCGCCTCAGCGTGCCGCAACGCCGTCGCGCTGTCCTCCGCCAAGCATGGAGAGCGCATGGAAGAGCACATGCGCGACCGCGTGAGCACCGTGGCCCGGGAGAAGGTCGCCGACCCGGTCAGCGCCGAGCTGGAGGTCTACGCCCGCTTCCGGACAGCGGTCAGTGCCACCCGCTCCGCCTGACCGCCGCGGGAAAGTTATCCACAATCCCGTGAGGGGGTTCTCCAGCGGGGCGCCGGTCCAGCACGGTGGTGTCGCACGGGGTCGTCGAAGGCCCGATGAGACACCGAGTGGAGGACCCATGAACGACGCGCATGTCACGCTGGTGGGCTGGCTGGCCCAGGATCCCTTCTACACGATCACTCAGAACGGCACCCCGTTCCTGTCGTTACGAGTCGGCTGCACGCCACGCCGCTTCGACCGGCAGACCGCTCAATGGCAGGACATGGACGCCATGTTCCTCACCGTCAACTGCTGGCGGGGACTCGCCGACAACATCAGGTCCTCTGACCTGAAGCGGGGCGATCCCGTGCTGGTCACCGGCCGGCTCCGGATCCGGGAGTACGCCAAGGACGGCCAGGTGCGCTTCTCCGCCGAGGTCGAGGCCAGCACGCTCGGCCACGACCTCACCCGCGGCAGCGCGGAGTTCCGGCGGGTCCAGCGCGGCGGCGGCATGACGCCCGAAGACCGCAGGGAGGCCGAGGAGCACAACGACCGCTGGGCCGAGGCCGGCGGTCTGGTGCGGTCAGGCGAGGACGACGAGAGCGAGTCGCCGGCCACGGCCGGCGGGACCGCGTCCGAGGGCTACCACGGGGACGGCCGAAGCGACGAGGAGGAGCAGGAAGCGTACGACATGCGCACCACGGCCGCCTGACCCGGCAGGTCAGCGGTCCGCGCACAGGACCCGGTGCAGGGGTGCCGCTCACCGCGGCGGCGCCCCTCGCCGCCGCGGCAGAGCGGTGGCCGTGACCACGCCGCCGTGCCCGAAGGCCCGCAGCCGGCCGGCAACCGGTGGCCCCCGCTCATATCCAGGAAATACCGCGCATGGTTGGTGCTCCCCCTCCGGGATCTGCCGAGGACCCATCGATCTTGGTCCTGTCGTGAGCTGATCTCGATGCGCCCACGCGTGCGTAAACGAAGGTACCCGTTCGAGGCCCGGCCCGCACACTTTGCAATTATCGTGTTACAGAACGTGAGTCACTGGGGCTGGAGCAGCGGCCGTCCAGGGCTCTCCCGGCCGATGGGGGAAGGTATGACAGCAGTGCAGCAGCCATCCGCCAAGGAACGGGGGGATGTCGTCCAGGTGCCACGGCGCCGACGGCTGATGCCACAACCGCTGCGGTTGGCGATCTATGTCGCCCTCGTTGTCTGCCTGCACCTGTCGCTGACCGTGCGGGAGCTCTCCGTGACCCCGCTGCGCCTCGCGGAGCTGCTGACCTTCGCGGCACTGCTGGCCTGCGGGGCGGTCTGCATCGAGGCCTCCCGGCGGCTCGGCATGCCGGCCGGCGTGGCGCGCGACCTCCTGTCGGCCTGGTGGCTGCCGGTCGCGCTCCTCCTGCCGCCCGTCTACGCCCTGCTGATGCCGATCCCGCTCCAGGCGCTGTTGCAGTTCCGGGTGCGGCGAGCACTGCTGCATCGCAGGGTGCTGGTCGCCTCGGCCCTCGGGTTGGCCGGCGCGTCGGCGTCCTATGTTTTCCACTGGCTCATGGCCGAGCCGCTGCGCGGGGACCCGCCCTGGGTGATCGGCTCGGACCTGGGCATCGCGACCGCCGTGGGATGTGCGGCGCTGTTCACCGTCGTGAACACGGCAGTGGTGGCCATCGCCGCCCGCAGCGCCAGCCCGGAGAGCCGGTGGCGCGAGGTGCTGTGGAACCGCGAGAGCCTCACGCTCGACGTCGTGGAGCTGTGTGTCGGCATGCTGGTGACCATCTCGGCCGCGATCTCTGTGGGCCTGCTGCTGCTCGCTCTCCCACCGGTCGTGCTCCTGCAGCGCAGCCTGATGCATCAGCAGTTGCAGGCCGCCGCCCGGACCGACGCCAAGACCGGCCTGCTCAACGCGGCGGCCTGGCAGCGTGAGGCCGACACCGAGCTGTCCCGCGCGCGGCGCTCGGACGAGCCGCTTGCTCTGTTGCTGATCGACATCGACTTCTTCAAGCGCGTGAACGACACCCACGGCCACCTGGTCGGCGATCAGGTGCTGATCGGAGTCGCGACCACCCTGTGCACCCAGCTGCGGGACTACGACATCATCGGACGGTTCGGCGGTGAGGAGTTCGTCGTGCTCCTGCCGGCGACCGACACGGTCGAGGCCTGCCGGGTCGCCGAGCGGCTGCGCAACTGGGTTCGCCGGCTGGCCGTCCCCGCGGAGGACGGCACGGTCGGCGTCACGATCTCGGTCGGGGTGGCGCTGTTCCGGACCCACGGCGAGGACCTCATCGAGCTCCTCGCCGCCTCGGACCTGGCCCTCTACCGCGCCAAGGAGTCCGGCCGCGACCGCGTTTGCCTCCCCGCGACCTCCGGACCCACCCGACCCGGCGTCTGACCGCCTGAGCACGGCATGAAGCACCTCCAGAACCCCATAGGCTTGAGGGCATGCCGGAGTACATCTACACGTTGCAGCGCGTGCGCAAAGCGCACGGCGACAAGGTCGTCCTGGACGACGTCACCCTGAGTTTCCTGCCCGGGGCGAAGATCGGCGTGCTGGGTCCGAACGGGACGGGTAAGTCGACGCTGCTGCGGATGATGGCAGGCCTGGATCACCCCTCTAATGGCGACGCGCGCCTCATGCCGGGCTTCACGGTCGGCATGCTGCAGCAGGAGCCTCCGCTGAACGAGGACAAGACCGTCCTCGGCAACGTCCAGGAGGGTGTGGCCGAGACCAAGGCCGTGCTCGACCGGTTCAACGAGATCGCCGAGCAGATGGCGACGGACTACTCCGACGAGCTGCTCGAGGAGATGGGCAAGCTGCAGGAGCAGCTCGACCATCGCAATGCCTGGGACCTGGACAGCCAGCTGGAGCAGGCGATGGACGCGCTGCGCTGCCCGGCGCCGGACGCCGACGTCACCACCCTCTCCGGTGGTGAGCGCAGGCGGGTCGCGCTGTGCAAGCTGCTGCTGCAGGGGCCCGATCTGCTGCTGCTCGACGAGCCGACCAACCACCTCGACGCCGAGAGCGTGCAGTGGCTGGAGCAGTACCTTGAGAAGTACGAGGGCACGGTGCTGGCCGTGACCCACGACCGCTACTTCCTGGACAACGTCGCCACCTGGATCCTGGAGCTCGACCGCGGCCGTTGCTTCCCCTACGAGGGGAACTACTCCACGTACCTGGAGAAGAAGGCCGACCGGCTCAAGGTCGAGGGACAGAAGGACGTCAAGAAGAAGAAGCGCCTGGAGGACGAGCTGGAGTGGGTTCGCTCCAACCCCAAGGCGCGGCAGGCCAAGAGCAAGGCGCGGCTGGAGCGCTACGAGGAGATGGCGGCCGAGGCCGCCAAGTACCGCAAGCTCGATTTCGAGGAGATCCAGATTCCGCCGGGCCCGCGCCTGGGGACCACGGTGATCGACGCCAAGCGGCTCACCAAGGCTTTCGCGGACCGGCTCCTCATGGACGAGCTGTCGTTCCGGCTGCCGCCCAACGGCATCGTCGGGATCATCGGCCCGAACGGCGTCGGTAAGACCACGCTCTTCCGCATGATCGTCGGGGAGGAGATGCCGAGCTCGGGCATACTCAAGCTCGGTGAGACCGTCGAGATCTCCTACGTCGACCAGGGGCGCGCCGGCATCGACCCGAAGAAGAACGTCTGGGAGGTGCTCTCCGACGGGCTCGACCACATCAAGGTCGGCCAGGTCGAAATGCCGTCCCGGGCCTATGTCGCCGCCTTCGGCTTCAAGGGCCCCGACCAGCAGAAGCCGGCAGGGGTCCTCTCCGGCGGTGAGCGCAACCGGCTCAACCTGGCGCTGACCCTCAAGCAGGGCGGCAACGTGCTGCTGCTGGACGAGCCGACCAACGACCTGGATGTCGAGACCCTCTCCAGCCTGGAGAACGCGCTGCTCGAGTTCCCCGGCTGCGCCGTGATCACGTCGCACGACCGGTGGTTCCTGGACCGCATCGCCACGCACATCCTGGCGTGGGAAGAGGGCTCGAACTGGTTCTGGTTCGAGGGCAACTTCGCCGACTACGAGAAGAACAAGATCGAGCGGCTCGGCGCGGACGCGGCGCGGCCGCACCGCGTGACCTACCGCAAGCTCACGCGCGACTGATCCCGGCATGGCAGACACGGTCCCCGTGCCCGCGGCCGAGCGGCGCCACGTGCACGAGTTCCACATCCGGTTCGGCGACATCGACTCGCAGGGACACGTCAACAATGTCCGTTTCCTCGGCTACCTCGAGGACGCACGGCTGGAGATGTTCCACTCCGACCCGGTGCGCAAAGGCGAGCCGCCCGTTCGCGGCATGGTGATCGCACGGCACGGGATCGACTATCGCCGTCCGCTCCTGTTCACTGTCGATCCGGTACGGGTGGAGACGTGGGTCACCCGGCTCGGCGCGGCCTCCTTCGAGCTGGCCTACGAGGTCCGCGATGACGAGCAGGTCTACGTCACGGCGACCTCGGCGGTGGTCGCCTACGACGTGGAGGCGGCCCGGCCGAGACGTTTCACCGTCCAGGAGCGGGAGTACATCGGCAGGTATCTGTACCCGGCCACCTGACCCGCGGCACCATCATTTTCCGCTGAATGTCCCCTATTTCGCCATCCGGGGTTATCAGCACAGATACATAACGAACCGCCGATGCGTGTACGCATGTATGCCTTTCGCCTCTAAGGTCACGCCCGGGAACAGCCGGATTCGCGACATAAGGGGTGAGGATGCGGAAGCTTTCTGGATTCCTGCTGACTGTGCTGCTCTTCGTGGGGCTCATCGGCAGCGGGGCCGCGGCGCAGGCGGCGCAGACCGCCGCGGCTGATGACATCCTCCCCAGGCTCACGGCCATCCCTGGCATGAAGGTGCTCGCGGAGCGGCCCACGGACCCGGGCTACCGGTACTTCCTGATGAGCTACCGTCAGCCGGTCGATCACCGGCATCCGGACCGCGGCACGTTCGACCAGCGGTTCACGCTCTTGCACAAGTCGGTCGACCGCCCGATGGTGCTCTACACCACCGGCTACAACCTGCGGGACCTGCCGACGTTCCGGTCGGAGCCCACACAGATCATCGACGGCAACCAGATCTCGGTGGAACAGCGCTTCTTCACGCCATCGCGGCCTGAGCCGGCCGACTGGACGAAGCTGAACATCTGGCAGGGCGCCACGGACCACCACCGGCTGGTCACGGCACTCAAGAAGATCTACAGCAAGAAGTGGATCTCCACCGGTGCCAGCAAGGGCGGGATGACCTCGGTCTACCATTCCCGCTTCTACCCCGGGGACGTGGACGGCGTCGTCGCCTACGTGGCACCGAACGACGTGAAAAACAAAGAGGACAGCGCCTACGACCGCTTCTTCGAGTCCGTCGGGACCGACAAGCAGTGCCGGGATCGGCTGAAGGACCTGGCGGCCGAATCGCTTCGCCGGCGCGTCCCGATGGTGGCCAAGCTCGACGCGCTCGCCAAGTCGCAGGGGCTGACCTTCGGCATCCTGAAGACCACCGATCGCGCCTACGAGAACTCGGTCATGGACCTGGAGTGGGCCTTCTGGCAGTACTCCCTGCAGTCGGACTGCGCGACCGTGCCGGACCCCAGGACGGTCTCCACCGAGGCGCTCTTCACCTGGGTCGACGGGATCGCGGGCCTGACGTCCTACTCCGACCAGGGCCTCGCGCCCTTCATCCCGTACTACTACCAGGCCGGCACCCAGATGGGCTCGCCCTACCCGAAGTTCCCGAACCTCAAGGGCCTGTTGAAGTATCCGGGCATCTACCAGCCGCGGTCCTACGTCCCCTCCGAGATCAAGATGCGGTTCGACCCGGCGGCCATGAGCGACGTCGACCGCTGGGTGCGTCACCAGGGCCGTCATCTGATGTTCCTGTACGGACGCAACGACCCGTGGGGCGCCGAGCCCTTCCGGCTCGGTATCGGCACCAGGGACTCCTACTGGTACGACGTCGCCGGCCTCAACCACAGCGGGCGGCTGATCGACAAGCTCCCGGACGCGCAGCGCGGCAAGGCCACGTCCGCGGTCCAGCGTTGGGCCGGGGTGTCCGGTCAGCAGGCGCGGACCTTCAACGGCAGGCTCGACGGCTACGACGAGCTGCAAGTGACGCGTCCACCGCTGTAGCCGCGTAGGACCGGCCGCCCAGGCGGCGGATCCGAAGACCCCCGCGAGGGATCGCGGGGGTCTTCGGCGTTGCGCCTGCCGGCCTCAGTCCTGCCGGTTGATCATGCTGCGTGCGGCCATGACGAGGTAGTCCCAGAGCCTCTTCTCCAGGTCCGGGGGGAGGTCCAGCTCCTCCAGGGCGTCGCGCATGTGCCCGAGCCAGGCGTCGCGCTCCGGTTCCCCGATGGTGAAGGGCACGTGCCGCATCCGCAGACGGGGGTGACCGCGCTGCACGCTGTAGGTGTTCGGACCGCCCCAGTACTGGATCAGGAACATCCGCAGCCGTTCCTCCGCGGGACCGAGGTCCTCTTCGGGGTAGAGCGCACGCAGCAGGGGGTCCTGCGCCACGCCCTCGTAGAAACGGTGCACGAGCCGGCGGAAGGTCTCTTCGCCGCCGACCGCATCGTAGAAGGTCATGTCGGTAGCCATCAGCCTCAGCCTATGCCGGAAGGAGGGCCACGGTGACGCCCGCGTGATCGAAGGCCTTCTTGACCCGCTCGCGGAGCTGCCGGGCCACCTCGGACTGCTTGCCCGGAGCCGTCTTGACCACCACCCGCAGGACCATCGCCTCCCGGGTGAGGGCCTGCACGCCCCACACCGACGGCTCCTCCAGGATCAGCTCGTCCCACGGCGGGTCGGCCGCGAGGGCCTGCGCGGTCTCCTCCAGGAGGGTGCGGACCTTGTCGATGTCCTCGTGGGGGGAGACCGGGATGTCCAGTACCGTACGGGCCCAGTTCTGGGACTCGTTGCCGATCCGCAGGATCTCGCCGTTGCGCATGTACCAGACCACGCCGTGCACGTCCCGCAGCCGGGTGATCCGCAGGCTCACGGCCTCCACAGTGCCCTTGGCCGGTCCCACGTCGATCACGTCCCCCACACCGTACTGATCCTCCAGCAGCATGAAGATGCCGGACACGAAGTCCTTCACGATGCTCTGGGCGCCGAAGCCGACCGCGACGCCGATGACACTCGCGCTGGCGAGGACGGGCGCCAGGTTCAGGCCGAGGGTCCCCAGGATGCTCACGAGCGCGGTGCCCAGGATCACGATGGAGGCGATGCTGCGGAGCACCGACCCCATGGTCTCGGCCCGCTGGCGGCGCCGTTCGCTGAGGAGCACGGGGCTGCCGACGAAGATCGTACGAGACCTTTCGCGCAGCTTCTCCGGCATGGTCCCCTCCGCCATGCGGAGCGCGACCCTGGTGATGATCCGGTGCGCGATGTGCCGCAGGACCAGGGCGATCCCCATAGCGATGGCGATCTGCACCACGCCCGTGAGCGGGCGGTCCAGCCAGGTCCGGAAGAACCAGGTGAATCCGGGGTTGTGGGTCGTACCCCACGTCACCCGGCAGGCGACGCTCGGCTCGGCGGTCCTGCAGTAGCGCTCCGGCGTGCCCGCGACCCAGAAGGCCGGTGCGGCCAGAGCAGGGCTGGACATGGGCACGAGGGTGAATGACACCAGTAAGACCCTCCCCGGGCCGGTCTTGGCTGTCCGCCGTCACATGATCGTGGTCCTGCGGCGGGTACGAGCCCGATCGTAGGGGATGCTGACCCGCCGGCGTGAACGCCGGCGGATCCTCACCGGGGAGAGCCGCCAGGTGGCGGGGCGGGTGTGTCCCGTGCGGCCCGGCCGCCGCGCCGTTCCAGCCGCGACCCCACGGGACACACCCGGGCTAGTGACGATGGGCTTCCAGGACCCTGGCCACCTTGGCGGCGGCGGCGCCCGGGTCGCCCACCCGATGCATCCGTTCCCCCCAGGACCACAAGTAGTAATGATCGCGGCCCTCCGGCGCGAGGGCACAGGTCACGTTCTCGGACAGGCTCGCGGCCTGCGGGTTCACGACCCGCAGGAACGCCGGGTCGCCGGACCCTGTCCGTACGACCCGGGCGACCAGCCCGTGCGAGCCGAGTTCGTGCACCAGCTCTTCCAGGTACCCAACGTGTTCGTCGAGGTACACCATGCGCACCTCCTCCGTCGTGGTGCCTGTGGGACTGTGCCCTTGGACTTCGCCGCGCGTGATCAACCGAGCGGATACGTATCGCTACGCACAGCGAGAATCGCAAGCACCGCAGTCGCGGGTCAAGGGCGCGTCATCGGGCAAAGGGTGTCGATTGGCCGCCCCGGTATGAGGTTTGCCACCCTCGGGATGGCATACCTATGCCTCGATGGCCGGATGCACCCCTCCTGCCGCCATTTTTTTGCCAACTGGTTGGCTTACCGTGGTCTCAGCGTTACGCTTCGTCACGAACCGTAATTGAACCGTGACTGTTGACCGGTCGCCCTGGTGGCGAGGAGGCCGGAACGGATGTTGGAAACCCCGCAGAAAGAAACGGACATAGCGCGCAGAATTCGTGCGCAGGGCTTGGCCCGCCGAAAAACCTCTCCGCAGATCGCGGCCGACATTCACGACCAATGCGGCCCCCTCTTCGGCACGAGCAGGGTCAAGGCCCATCGCCTCGCGCTCGGTGTCGCGCTGTCCGACCTGGTCGCCCAGGTCCGGGCGTTGTACGAGCTCGAGGGCAGGGCGACGCCCAAGCTCGGCGAGACGCTGTTGTCGGCCTATGAGAGCGGCCACAAGCGACCGGGCCCGGAATATCTGCACTATCTGTGCTCGGTATTCCGGGTGGAACCAGACGACCTGGGCTATCAGGGCCGTTGCATCTGCGGCCGGCCGCACACCGCGCCGCCCGGCGTTCCTCCATTACGGCAAAACGTCCAAGGCGATCCCGACACGCTCGTGGGATCGGTCGTCGTCGCCATGCCCGACGACCGGCACTGGATGAACCAGGTAAGAGGTCTATGGGGCCCTGACCGCGCCGGGGCACCTGCCTGTGCGGATGTCGGAGAGGAGGACATCGTGCTTCGCAGAACCCTTCTGCAGTTGCTGGCGGGAGCGGGCGTGGCGGTCGACGGCCAATTTCTGGGTGCGATCGACAATCTTCGCCGCAAGATGGACGACACGCTGGTCAGCGCCACAGTGTCGGCGACGATGCTCGATCAGTGGGAGGAGACGACGCTCGGTTACGGGCAGCAATATCAGGCGACCCTCCCGCTACGCATGCTCTGCGACGTGCTGCTGGACTTCAGCGAGGTGCGGCGCATGTGCGGCCAGCGCCAGCCCGTCGAGCTTCAGGAGCGGCTGTGCCGGCTGGCGGCCCAGCTGTCCGGGCTCTCCGGGCTCATCATGATCAACCTCGGTGACCACCGGCTCGCCCGCTCGTTCTTCCGCACCGCTCGTACGGCCGCGGACGAGACCGGCGACCGGCCGTTGCGGGCCTGGGTCACCGTCCGCGAGGCATTGGTGCCGATGTACTACGGCGATCCGCGTGAGGCCCTCCACCTCGCCCGTAAGGCGCAGGACCTCGCCGGCCGCACGCCGAGCGTGGCGGCGGCCATGGCCCCGGCGGTCGAGGCCCGCGCGCTCGGCCAGCTGGCCATGCGCGGGCGCTCGGACGCCGCACCAAGCGCCAGACGTGCTCTCGTTCGCAGCCGCGCGGTCTTCGATCAGCTGCCGAAGTCCCAGCTCAGCGACCTCGCGTTCGGGTTCACTGAGCGGCAGATGTCCTTCTACGAGGGCGACACCTTCACCAATCTCGGCGATCACCAACGCGGTGAGGAGGTGCTGGGCCAGGCCCTGATGCTCTACTCGTCCGCCGAGAGGGTCGACCGCACGCTGGTCCGGCTCAACAGGGCCACCTGCAGGTTGCACGCCGGCGAGCCGGAGGCCGCACTGGCCACGGGACAGGAGGCGATGGTGGAGCTGCCGCCCGAGCACAGGTCCGACATCCTCGTCCACCGCGCCCGGCAGCTCAGCGCGGCGGTCATCGCCAAGCACGGAGAGATCCCGGCGGTGAAGGAGTTTCAGGAGGCCCTGGCGGCTCCGGCGGTGCGGAGCCCCACCGTGGCACCAGCGGACACCCCGCCGAACGAATCGGTCTGACCGGGCGATGGCGACACGCGGTGGCGGTGCCGGGGTCATCACCCGGCACCGCCAGGAACCCCCTGCCTGGAAGTTCGGCGATCTGGTGATCCGGCGCTACCTACCCGCGGATCAACAGGACGTCGTCGCCCTGCACCACAAGGGCTTGGCCCAGGTCGGGCTGAGGCCTGGCGACGGCGTCTACTACGACCACGACTTCCCGCACCTGCAGGAGGTCTACCTCGACAACGGCGGCGAGTTCGTCGTCGGTGAATCGGCCACCGCGCTCATCCCGGGCGCGCGCCTCATCGCGATGGGCGGTCTGCGCCGGGTCGACGACACCACCGCGGAGGTCGTCAGGCTCCGCGTTCATCCGCAGGTCCAGCGGCAGGGCTTCGGCAGCGCGATCCTGCTGGCCCTGGAGGAGCGCGCCATCGAACTCGGCTACCGGGTCCTCCATGGCGACACCACCATCATGCAGGCAGCGGCCCTCGAGCTCTACCGCCGGTTCGGCTGGCGTGAGACCCGACGCGCGGTCATCTGCGGCATCGTCAACATTTACGGCGAGAAGATCCTCACGCCGGATCCAGGGGAAGGCCGGTGCGGTCGGCCATGAAGGCGATGGTGTCGACGGCCAGATCTACCGACCGGCTCACCGCCCGGGCGCCGTGCCCGACCTCGGCCTCGTTGCGCAGCAGGATCGGCTGCTCGGACGCGGTGGCGTGCTGCAGGGCGGCGCACATCTTGCGCGCGTGCAGCGGGTCGACCCGGGTGTCGCTGTCGAAGACGGTGAAGAGCGTGGCGGGATAGTCGGCGCCCTCGCGCACATGGTGGTAGGGCGAGTACGCCAGCAGCCAGCCGAGCTCCTCGGGGACCGCGGCCGAGCCGTACTCCACGTTCCAGGTCTGGCCCAGCCCGAACCTCTCGTACCTGATCATGTCCAGCAGCGGCGCGGAGCAGACCACCGCGCGGTACAGATCGGGCCGCTGGGTCAGTGCCGCCCCGACCAGCAGGCCACCGTTGGAGCCGCCGGAGATCGCGAGCTGGGCCGCCGTGGTCCAGCCGTCGGCGATCAGCTTCTCGGCGGCCGCGTGGAAGTCGTCGAAGACGGCCTGTTTGTCGCCGAGCATGCCGGCCCGGTGCCATTCCTCTCCCTCCTCGGCGCCGCCGCGTATGTTGGCGATCACGTAGACGCCTCCCGCCTCCACCCAGGTGAGGACGCTCGGCGTGTACGCGGGGGTGAGGGACACGTTGAAGCCGCCATAGCCGTACAGGATCGTCGGCCGTGGCTCGTCCGGAAGGGCCTGTTCCGCGGTCTCCGGCCCGCGAGCCGGAGAGATCACCAGCATGCGCACCTCGGTGCCGTCGTAGGACGCGTAGGTCACCTGCCGCGCCTCGACGCCGGGGAGACGCACGTCGCCGGGCGCGGACGCCCACAGAGTCGTCTCGCCGGTACGGGCGTCATAGCGGTGGACGCAGGACGGCGTGACGTTGTCGGTGTAGCTGAACCATGCCTCGTGGCCGCCCTCGGGCCGCTCGATGATGCCGCCGACGGAGCCCAGGCCCGGCGTGGGGACCTCGCCCAGCCGTTCACCGGTGACCAGGTCGTGCACCGTGATCTCGCTGACGCCGTGCCTGGTCCAGGCCATCAGCAGCACCGGACGCTCGAGCTCCGGCCCATCCAGGATCGCGAAGTCGGTGATGACCGCCTCGGGGTCCTCGGGGATCAGGTCGCGCCAGGTCTCCGGCGCGGGGTCGGCGGGATCTGTGACGCACAGCCGCCCCCGCGGGGCGTCGCCGTCGGTGAAGATGTAGGCCCGGCCGTCCCGGCCCACGTACATGCCGGTCTGGGCGTCGACGCCCTCCTGGACGACCTTGAGGCCGGGCGCCTCGGCCGGCGACGCCGACAGGTCGGCGCACCACAGGTCGTTACGCGGAGCGGTGCCCTGCGAGGCCGACACCGTCAGCCACCGGCCGTCCCGGCTCACCGAGACGCCGTAGTAGTTCGTCTTCTCGCCACCCTCGCCGAAGATCATCACATCGTCGGTGTCCGGGTCGGTTCCGACGCGATGCAGATAGACCCGGCGGTGGTACTGGTCCTCGCCGTCGGGGACCGCCGAGGCGGGCAGCCGGCGTACGTAGTAGAACGCCTCTCCGCCTGGCAGCCAGGCGATCGGGGAGTAGCGGCATCGCTCGATGGGGCCCTCGAGCTCCTCGCCGGTCTCGACGTCCATCACCCGCAGCAGTGACTCCTCGTCTCCGCCGTGTGACAGCTGGTAGGCCAGCAGCCGGCCTTCCTTGTCCGGCTGCCAGCCGTCGAGGGTCGTCCGCCCCGAGCCGTCGATCTCCACGGGGTCCAGCAGCGCCCGCTCCCGGCCGTCCGGCCCGACCGTATGGAGCACCGCGTGTTCCTGATCGGCGGTGCGGCGGACGAAGAACCGCCGCTCCCGCCGCCATATCGGCGAGCCCACCGTGCCCGCGCCGAGCAGCTCGGTGATCCGCTCCCGCAGCCGCCCCCGGCCGGGCAGCTCGTCCACGGTGCCGTGGAAGAGCTCCTCCTGGGCGGTCAGCCACCTCTTGGTGTCATCGCTCTGCGGGTCCTCCAGCCAGCGGTAGGGGTCCGCGACCTGGTGACCGTGCAGATCTTCGACGATGTCCTCGCGCCGTGCGGCCGGGTACGGTGGTCGGCTCATGGATCGCACCTTACGTCCTGGTAGCACCGGTCTGTACCACGTCGTAAGGGGATTTGGGCACCGTGCCGGGCCGCGCTGGAAATTTATGGGTAGCGGGATCGGGTCCTCAGCGGCCACACTGATTGCAGCTTCGAGTTCACCCTTGAGGAGGTCCTCGTGGCGCCGACGGACAGAGCCGAGCCTCCATCGGAGACGCGCCGCAGCGTGTCCCGTGGGGCCGCGAGCGCCTGTGTCCAAGCGGAGGGCGTCTGATGCGACAAGTCCTTCTCCTGAACGCGACGTATGAACCACTCACCACGCTGCCACTCCGGCGGGCGGTCTGCCTCGTGCTCAGAGAGAAGGCCGAGGTGGTCCATCACGACACCTCGGGTGCTCTGCTGCGGTCGGCCACGATGGCCATCGAGGTTCCCTCGGTGATCAGGCTGCGGCGCTATGTCCGAATCCCGTTCCGGACCCGGGTGCCGCTCACGCGTGCCGCGCTGATGCGCCGCGACAACTTCCAGTGTGCCTACTGCGGCCGCCGGGCCGAGACGATCGACCATGTCCTCCCGAGGAGCCGGGGCGGCAAGCACACCTGGGAGAACTGCGTCGCCTCCTGCATGCCCTGTAATCACCGTAAGGCCGATCGGCTCCTCGATGAGCTGGGCTGGACGATGCACGTCACCCCGGCGGTCCCGCGCGGGACGCACTGGCGCCTCATCGGCGTGATCCACGACGGTGATCCGCAATGGGCGGCCTATGTCACCGAGCCCGCGGCATAGGTACCCTGGTGGCGTGCCGCGTTACGAGTATCGATGCCGGTCCTGCGGGGACACCTTCGAGCTGTCCCGCCCGATGAGGGAGTCCTCCGCGCCCGCGGCCTGTCCCGCGGGCCACGACGACACCGTGAAGCTGCTGTCCACCATCGCGGTGACCGGCGCCTCCGGCGGAGCCGCTCCGGCCTCCCGCCCGGCCGGCGGGGGCGGCGGTTGCTGTGGCGGGGGTTGCTGCGGCTGATCGCCGCGGTCGTACGGCATGCTGAGCCCATGCCTGAACTGATCGAGAAGCCGTCCCGGGTGACGGCGGCCGGCGAACCGCCAAAGCTGATCGACGAGTACGTCGGCCGGGTCAACTCCGCTGAGCCGGGGCTCAGTGTGGCGCACATGCGCAGCCCCTCCGGGTGGGCCGAGCCCGGCCAGCGCCCGGAGTTCGACGAATACACCGTGGTGCTGCGCGGCGGTCTCGTCGTCGACTACGAAGGCGGCAGTCTCGAGGTGGCGGCCGGCCAGGCCGTCCACACCCGCCCGGGCGAGTGGGTCCGCTACAGCTCGCCCGGCCCGGAGGGCGCGGAGTACATCGCCGTCTGCCTGCCCGCCTTCGCCCCCGAGACCGTGCATCGCGACGCCTGAGGCGCCCCCGACCGGCGTCGGTCAGGGGCGGGCGAGCTGGGTGATGTCGCGGGCCGCGCCGGTGGAGGCCGAGGTGGCCATCGCCGCGTAGGCCTGCAGCGCCACGCTGACCGGGCGCTGCCGGTCCCGTGGGCGGTAGGAGCCCAGGTCGGAGAGCAGCCTCTCGCGCCGGGCCTGGAGCTCTTCCTGCGATACGTCGAGCTCGAGGGAGCGGCGCGGGATGTCGATGAGGACGCGGTCGCCGTTCTCGACCAGCGCGATGAGGCCGCCGGCGGCAGCTTCCGGCGAGGCGTGCCCGATGGACAGGCCGCTCGTGCCGCCGGAGAACCGGCCGTCGGTGATCAGCGCGCAGGCCTTACCCAGGCCCCGGCCCTTGAGGAAGCTGGTCGGGTAGAGCATCTCCTGCATGCCCGGACCGCCCTTGGGGCCCTCATAGCGGATCACCACGACATCGCCCGGCTTGACCCGGTCGCCGAGGATCCCGTCGACGGCCTCGTCCTGGCTCTCGAAGACCACCGCCGGGCCCGCGAAGGTCCACAGCTCCTCCTCGACGCCGGCCGTCTTCACGATCGCGCCTTCCGGGGCGATGTTGCCGTACAGCACGGCGAGGCCGCCGTCCTTGGTGTAGGCGTGCTCGATGTCCCGGATGCACCCGTTGGCCCGATCCGCGTCCAGCGTGTCCCAGCGGGCGCTCTGCGCGTACGGCTTGGTCGTACGGACCCCGCCGGGCGCGGCGTGGAAGAGCTCCACGGCCTCCGGCCGCACGTTCGGCGAGCGGATGTCCCAGGCGTCCAGGAAGTCGCCAAGTGAGGCGCTGTGGACGGTGTGGACACCGCGGTGCAGCATCCCGCCCCGGTCGAGCTCGCCGAGCAGGGCCGGGATGCCGCCGGCCCGGTGGGCGTCCTCGACGTGGTAGTTCGCCGTGGCGGGCGCCAGTTTGCAGACGCACGGGACCCGGCGGGAGAGCTCGTCGATCTCCTTGAGCCCGAAGTCCACGCCGCCCTCACGGGCCGCGGCCAGCAGGTGCAGGATCGTGTTGGTCGAGCCGCCCATCGCCACGTCCAGCGTCATCGCGTTCTCGAACGCGTCCCGGGTGGCGATGTTCAGCGGCAGCACCGACTCGTCGTCGTCCTCGTAGTAGCGCCGGGCGATGTCCACGACGACCCTGCCCGCGTCCTCGAACAGGAGCTTGCGCGCGCTGTGCGTGGCCAGCGTGGTGCCGTTGCCGGGAAGTGACAGGCCCATCGCCTCCGTGAGGCAGTTCATCGAGTTGGCCGTGAACATGCCCGAGCAGGACCCGCAGGTCGGGCAGGCGTTCTCCTCCATCTCGGCGAGCGCGTCGTCGGAGACGCTCTCGTCGGCGGCGGCGATCATCGGGTCGATGAGGTCGAGCTTGCGGGTCGTGATCGCGGTGCCGTTGACGACCGTCACCTTGCCGGCCTCCATGGGACCGCCGGAGACGAACACCGTGGGGATGTTCAGCCGCATGGCCGCGATCAGCATGCCCGGGGTGATCTTGTCGCAGTTGGAGAGACAGATCAGCGCGTCGGCGCAGTGCGCGTTGACCATGTACTCGACCGAGTCGGCGATCAGCTCGCGGGACGGCAGCGAGTAAAGCATCCCGCCGTGCCCCATCGCGATGCCGTCGTCGACGGCGATCGTGTTGAACTCACGGGGAATCGCGCCCGCGGCCCGCACCGCGTCGGCGATAACCCGGCCAACCTCGGCCAGGTGGACATGACCAGGCACGAACTCGGTGAAGCTGTTGGCTACGGCGATGATCGGCTTGCCGAAGTCCTCGTTGGCTACCCCGGTCGCGCGCAGCAGCGCGCGCGCACCCGCCATGTTCCGACCGTGCGTGACCGTGCGTGACCTCAGCGGCGGCATCGCCGAACTCCCCTCACAAACAGCTAATGAGGACTTCAGCCTACCGGGGTGTAGGTCGTCGACGACGCGGTAACGTCCGGCAGCAGCCTTGATGCCGTGTCGTAGATCGTGCGGACTTCCTCGCGGGTGAGCCGGACCACGCCGTCCTTCATCCGGCCGCGCCGCCTGAGGTACTTGCGCAGCGCCGGCCCGGTGAACACGTCGACATTCCTGATCGTGGCGATGTCCCACGGGATCTTCGGCCCGTAGATGGCAAGCGCGGGCCGAACCGTGATCTCGGTGCCGAGCGCCCCGGACAGCATCTCGCTGGCCTGCTGCGCCTCCCACACCGCGTGCTCAAGCCGGTCCTTCTGCGACTCGGGGCCGTGGTACAGCTTCTTGCCGTTCCAGGTCCTGATCGGCAGCTTCGGGTCCCACTTCTCCGAGTCGATGGCGTAGACCCCGGTCGGCCCGACGACCAGGTGGTCGATGAACTCGCGGCTGTTGGGGATGGGCCGCGCGTCGAGCGCGAAGTACCCTTCGCGCCGCATCTTGGCGAGCTGCTTGTTGGTGCGCTTGCGGGCACCGGGGAAAGAGCCGCCGGTGACGTAGGCGGCGGCGTTCCGCGACCGGTAGATCGTGTCGACGATCCCGGCGAG
>JAOPYH010000309.1 GCA_025964715.1 Streptosporangiaceae bacterium
TGTGGCGCCGTCGTGTGTTGTAGAAGTCGACGATCCAGGTGGCGATCTTGATGCGGGCCTCGGTGCGGGTGGCGAACCGGTGCCGGTGGATGTACTCGACCTTGATGGTCGAGTTGAAGCTCTCCGCAGCGGCTCCGTTCGTCCAGGCCGGGTTCGTGGCGCAGGCCGCGCAGGGTACGCTCCGCCAGCCGGTAGACGACACACGCGCCGAAGGCCCGGATCGCCGACTCCCGCCATGCCGCGCGCAGCTCGGACAGCGACCGCTTCGCCGCCGGCTTGGGCGGGCGGGTCTCGTCGGCGGCCCGCCGGTCCAGCGCGTACGTAGCCCGCTCCCCCGGCGGGTGCCCCTGCACCTCTTCGTAGCCGGCCACCAGGGCGGGCATCACGTCCGCGATCTGCTGGCGGCGGGTCGACTGAGGTCAGGGTGTACAGGGTGCCGGCCGCCACGATGTTGTCCAGGACGTCGTCGGCGGACACGTTCCCCCACGCCCCGTCCGGCCGCCGCGCCTTGATCGAGACAACAGCATGGTCGTGCAGCAGCGGCTTCCCGGCCCTGGACTCGTAGTGCCGGAACACCGCGACGATCAGCCCGTCCCGAACGGGGGCGCGATGCTTGCCGCCGCTCCCCCACCGAATCTGCGCAACCGACCCCTCCAACCATCCCAGCGACGTGTCCCGGGCGATGTCCTGGCACAGCTCCAGCACCCCGCGGGTCTCGTCATCAACCAGCGCCCACGCGACGAGCGGTCGACGGCGCCCGGAACACCAGATCCATCGCCAGCCACGGCGACGTGATCTGCTCGATAGGACGCCCCAGCACCGTCGCCCGCCGCGCCTTCACCGGATCGGCGCCCGCCTCCAGGAGCTCGCGCTCGATCCGGTCGGCATCCGGGTGCCGGCGCTGCCCGTCCAGAACCCCGGCGGAACACCGGCCTCATCCTGCGTGGCCCGCAGCGGCGTGCCCGCCGGCCGGCGGCCGTCGCCGACCACCACGCCGCGGAAGAAGTACCGCCAACCGGCACCCGGGCCGACCTTCGCTTCGCTGAGCATCCGGCCATGCAACCCCGCCCGCGACCTGCAAAGGAGCCCAGATCAGGGGCTTCCCGCCAGGCGGGAGGCGATCACCGGATTTCTACCGCAGCGCCCGCCAGGCGGGCCGGCCCGGCAGCCCGCGACGCTGATACGAAAATCAACCGTTCCTGCAGGTCAAGCCGCGTCGACGGATTGGAGGGCGACTTGATAGCCGAGCTGGTTGAGCTGGCCGACGAGACGGCGGGTCTTGCGTGCCTTGCCGTCGGTGCCGAGGCGTTCGAGGAAGTAGTCGGGGCCGAGGTCCTGGTATTCGACGTCGTTGCTGATCATGTGCCAGGTGGAGATGAGGATGGAGTGGCCGACGGCGACCAGGGCACGTTTCTTGCCGCGCCGGGCAGCGATCCGCTTGAACCGGGAGCCGAGGTAGGTGGCCTTGGAACGGCCGGCACTGGAGGCGGCCTGGCCGAGGACGGCCTTGAGGTAACGGTCGCCGTGCCGGGTCCTTCCGGACATCCGCTTGCCGCCGGACTCGTTGTTGCCCGGGCACATCCCGGCCCAGGACGCGAGATGGCCCGCGGTCGGGAAACGGGCCATGTCGGTACCGATCTCCGCCAGGACCACCTCGGCCGCGCGGGTGCTGACACCGGGAATAGTGACCAGCAGCTCGATCAGCCGCTGAAAGGGACGTCCGTCCGCGGTCACCTGCTCGGCCAGGCGCCTGGTGATCTCCTGGCCGATGCGGTCCTCGGATGCCCGGGCCGCGTCGATCCGGTCCAGCATGGTCCGCACCACGAAGGCGTGATGGGTGGTGAAGTGGCCGGTCAGAGCCTGTGTGAGGACCGGCCTCTTGCCCCGCATCGAGCCGAGTGCGAGCTCGGACAGCACGTGGGCATCGCGCTCTCCGGCGATCAGGGCCTCCAGCATGGCCCGGGCCGACTTGCCGAGGATGTCGGAGACGACCACGGACAGTTTGATGCCGGCGTCCTCGAGGAACTTCTCCAGCCGCTGGGCCTCTCGCGTGCGTTCTTGGACGACGTCGGTGCGGTAGCGGGTCAGGTCCCGCAGCTGCCGAATCGGCTCGGGCGGCACGAAGCTGGGCCGGACCAGGCCGTGCTCGACAAGTTGGCACAGCCACTCGGCATCCTTGACATCCGTCTTGCGGCCGGGCACGGCCTTGATGTGGCGGGCGTTGAGCAGCCAGCACTCGATGTCGTGCTCCAACAGGTAGAAGACAGGCTTCCAGTAATCGCCGGTGGCCTCCATCCCGACAACGGCGATCTGCTCACTGAGCAGCCAGTCCCGCATCGCCAGCAGGTCGTTGGTCATCGTGGTGAAGGTACGGGTCTCCTTGCGGCGACGCTTGCCCGGACCGGGCACCCGGACGCTCACCTTCACGTCCGCTTTGCTGATGTCGATCCCGGCACACCGTTCGTAAACGACGTCCATCGCTGTCGTTCCTCCCCTGCCTCGACGGTCAAACCGAGGGCCGTCCAGCGGGAACCCATCAGGCTGAAGAAGCTGATACGCGCCGGGTAGCGGGGGGCGCATTGCTGCGTCCCCCGCCCCCTAAGAACCGTGCGTGCCCGTCGTCCGAGCACACGGCTCAAGCAAGCCCTGGAGGCTCGCGGGCGGACAGAAGTGCCGGGCTGCCACCGGTGCCGAGGGTCCGGCGACGGCGGCAGTGGGCGTGCACGAGGCGTGGAGCTGCGGTTTCGTCCGGCGTGCCGTGGCCTGCTTCGGTGATGACCGCTTGTTTGCGGAGCGCGAGGCGGACGGCTTTGAACCACTGCTCCCATTCGTCGGGGTGCTGTGGTTCGTGGTCGGCGTGCAGCAGGAGAGTCCCGCAGAGCGGGCACCGGCCGTTCTGCATCCGTAGGAGACGCAGGGCGGAGGTGGCCAGCGGGGGTTGACTGCGGCGACGCCGCTTGGCCCAGAAGTCGGCCAGGGCGGGGTCGTCGGTCGACGCCGTTCCTGGCACCATCCGGTGCCGGACGATGGGTGTCCAGGCGAACTTGGTGAGGTAGCGGCCGCTCGCGCGGTCGCCGAAGACCCACTGGTCGTGCCTGGACGTGTTGAACTCGCCGAAGTACCGGGTGACCGCCCAGCGGTTCGGCTTGTTCGGGTGGGAGAACGTGGCCCATTTGTAGGTCAGTCTCCACAGGTGGTTGTCCAGCGAGGCGAACGCCCGTTTGGAGACACCGATCCGGTAGTAGGCAGCCCAGCCCTTGATGATCGGGTTGAGCTTGGCGATCACTGCCTCGGCATTGGTCCCTCGCAGGGCCAGTGCCTCGGCGGTGAGCCGTTTCCGGATGCGCCGCAGCGCTGCCGTGCTCGGTTTGGTCAGCAGCTTGCCGCGGTACCGGCGGATGTTGAACCCCAGGAAGTCGCAGCCCTCGTCGAGGTGGTCGGGTAGCGGGGACGCATTGCTGCGTCCCCGCCCCCTCGGAACCGGCCATGCGGGCTTTCCCCGCAGCTCGGCTCGGGCAGGCCCTATGACTTACGGGCGGTCAGAAGTGCTGGTCCCGTGCCGCTTTCGGTGGTGTACCGACGGCGGCAGTGGGCGTGCAGTAGGCGAAACGTGACGGTTTCGTCCGACGTGCCGGGTCCCGCTTCGGTGATGATCGCGTGTTTGCGGATCGCCTTGCGGGTGACCTGGAGCCACTGTTCCCACTGGTCGGGGCTTTGCGGCTCGTGGTCGGCGTGCAGAAGGAACTCCTCGCACACAGGGCAGCGGCCGTGCTGCGTCCTG
Source organism: Streptosporangiaceae bacterium (assembly GCA_025964715.1). Lineage (GTDB taxonomy): Bacteria > Actinomycetota > Actinomycetes > Streptosporangiales > Streptosporangiaceae > Actinomadura_C. Next base: position 3,782 of record JAOPYH010000309.1, read on the forward strand.
AGCAGGCGCAGGCTGGTGCGGTCCAGTGGCGGTTTGTTCCTGCCGCGCCTTGCGGCCCAGTACTCGGCCAAGGCGGGGTCGTCCGGAGACGCCGTGCCTGGCACCAACTGGTGTCGGACGATCTTCGTCCAATCGAACTTGGACAGGTAGGCGCCGGATTCGCGGTCGCCGAACACCCATCGGTCCTGCCGGGACTTGTTGAACGTGCCGTAGTGCCGGGCCACGACCCAGCGCTTCGGCTTGTTCGGGTGGCTGTGTCTGGCCCACTTGTAGGTGAGCGTCCACACGTGGCTGTCCAGCTTGGCGAACGCCACGCTGGAGACCACCGTCCGGTAGTAGGCTGCCCAGCCCCGGATGATGGGGTTGAGCTTGCCGATCACCACCTTGGCGTTGGACCCTCGCAGGACCTTGACCTCGGTGGTGAGCCGTTCCCGGACCCGTCGCATGGCCGCTTTGCTTGGTTTGATCAGGAGCTTGCCGTGGTGGCGGCGGATGTTGAACCCGAGGAAGTCGCAGCCCTCGTCGAGGTGGACCACGCGGGTCTTTTCCTCGTTGAAGGCCAGCCCCCGGGGCCGCAGCCACACGGCCAGCCGTGCCTTGACCTGCTCGGCCTGCTGCCTGGTGTGGCACAGGGCGAGCATATCGTCGGCGTACCTGACCAGGACCGGGGAATTCGGCATCGTTTCCCCGGCGTATTTGCCGGAGGTGCGATAGCGGACTCCAGCGGCCTGTTCCATGCCGTGCAAGGCAACATTCATTAGCGCGGGACTGATCACACCGCCTTGGGGTGTTCCCCGTTCGGTCGGGGTGAACCAACCATCTTCGACGACACCGGCCTTCAGCCACCGGGCGACCATTTTCCTGGCTGGAAAAGTGCCGAGCATCTCTAGAAGGTGGCGGTGGTTGATTCGGTCGAATGCCGCTGTCAAATCAGCGTCCAGTACCCACAACCGCTTGGCATTCGCTCCTTTGGCGGTCGTGTGGATAACAGCTATCGCGTCATGGCAGCCACGCCCCGGGCGGAATCCATACGATTTCGCCTCGAACCGTGCCTCCCACTCGGGCTCCAGCGCATTTGCCGTCAGAGCTTGAAATCCTCTGTCGACAATGACGGGAATTCCGAGTGGGCGCTTCTTTCCGTTGGCCTTGGGTATATACACGCGCCTGACGGGCTTGGGTTCCCACGAGCTGAAGCGGCTCTGCATCCCATCGGCCATTTGAGCTTTGACCTCAGGGAGCCGTACGACTTTCCCGTCGACACCCGCCGTCATGCGACCTGCATTGACCTCCGTAACCCGCCGCACACTCACCAGTGCGTTGGCGCGGGACCGGAGCATCAACTTCTGCAAACTGCGAACCTTCTTGAGGTCCCCCGCCTTCGACCGTGAAGATGCGCTGCCGAAGACGTCGTACGTCGTCCTCGACCTGCCGCCAGTTGACGGACTCCCAGTCAAGGACGTCGCCCTCAGGTCCGTTCACCGTCCGGGCGGCAGCCGACGAGGAAGCCTCGACCGTCCGCGCCATGTTGGTGTCCAACTTGTCCCTCGGTTCCAGAGTCATTGGTCATCGATTCTCCACAGGCCCACCTGATCCACGTCAGCACCCTTTCAGGTCGGGACACGCGTCCCTATCCGGCCAGTTATTCGGGGACCACTGACGGAGGGGCCAGTACGCGGTTCCCGGGTTCCTGCTGCCTTTCGGCCACCGGCGTTCGCTTGTTGGATCATCCTTCCCCCGCTGAGGGTTTCAGCTTTCCTTGCGGTCGGCTTACCGAACAC
>JAOPYH010000331.1 GCA_025964715.1 Streptosporangiaceae bacterium
AACCGCGTTATCGACGTCCCCGCGTCGAAGTAGCCGCCTGTGCGGATCGCTGCTTCCCGCGTACGTCCTGCGCCGGGGCCGGCGTGGCGCGGGAGGCCGCCGCACACGTCCTGGCGTCGCAATGCTGCGGCCGGTCGCCGGACGCGCGGACCGAGAGCTTCATATCGAAGCCGGGCATCGGCATGAATCGTGGCGGAAAGCGGTTGAGCCGGCAACTGCTGCGGACCGGTTGGGCGATGGCGACCCTGATCGCTACGGCGGTCTGCGACGGCCGCGGTCACCGGGACCAGGCTCGTGGGCCCCGGTTCGTGGCGGCGTCGGGCGGGCCTCCGACCGCGCTGGTCGCCTTGCAATACGACACCGTCAACGCGTATCAGCATCAGGTGGTGTTGATCGAGCGGCTCACCGCCTCGGCACAACCACCCCCAGGACTCTCCCGCTGGCCCAAGGCGGGCGAGGCGTTCCTGTCGCCGGAATTGGTCCGCGCCTTCATGTGCGCCCGTCGCGATCATCGCGGCGCCGGGAGCTACCACCATCGGGTCGTAGTCGACGTAAACCACGCGGGCGTGGGGCTCACCGCCCGGGGCCACCTCCTGGACGCTGCCCTGGGTCGGCAGGCCCAAAGAGCCGTACCCGCACGGTCTGGGCCTTTTTCGAGAGGGTATGTCCCTGTCGTGGACAGCGAGGAGGGGGCGCCGGGCCCGGTCTGAGATCTGAGCATGAGCACTTAGATGAGGACGTTGCTCGGATTGAGGGAGGAGATATGTTTGAGGCCGCAGATATCCGTGAGTGGCGCGGTCATGATGTGGTCGACGTCGACGGGCACAAGATCGGCACACTCGAGGCCGTCTATGTCGACACCGGCACTGATGAACCGTCCTTCGGCACCGTCAGGATCGGTCTGCCGACCCGTTATCGGCTGGTGTTCGCGCCACTGGCGGGGGCGACAGTGGGACCGGGGTATGTCCGACTCAGCCATGCGAAAAAGCAGGTGAAGCGTGCCCCTTCCATTGAGATGGGCGGGGAGTTGCCAGCCGGTGACGAAGAGGCCGTCTTCGCGCACTACGACCTGCCCTACCATGCGGCCCCGAACCAGCGACGGTTGGCCCGACGCTGATGGCGCTCTCAGCCTGACGGGGGTCATAGCAGGTGCGCTTTGCATAAACTCGCCTGAACCGGGTTATGAAAGCCCAGAAGGCGCCGTGGCCCAGGCATCACTGCTGATGTGGCTATGAACTTTGACGGCACGGCCTAATCACCGGGACTCGCGGCATTGACCAGGATAACCGCGGTTGCATCCTCGAGAACTGTGAGCACCGGATCGGGCAGGCCGGTTGCCTCGCCCGCTGCCTTGCGGAAGTAGTAGCCGCCGAGGTTCCCGATGATTGCTCCTAGGGCCGCGAAGGCTACTCCTCTGGCCACGGCGCGCGTCCCTCCATATTCGCTTCCGAGAGCTGCCCCGGCAAGGCTGACAAGGCGGACACGCCCCAACAGCCCCGTATCCAGTGTTGACCACTGTACGTTCAGGGCACGCAGGGACGAGGCTGCAGGATCTGTGCCTGGGCCGCCACTGCGGTGGGCGGTGCGAAGGTGACCGAGTCGGTGAGGGGGCAGGTCTCCTCCACCTGCTGGAGCCACCTGCTTCTGCGGCCGGGCGACCATATCCGGTCGTGCCGGCGTGGCTGGTGTTCTCCCCCGACGGGAATCTGATCGTTCATGAGCAGCACGCCCGTGTCAGGTGGGCGTCGGACACGGCGGGCAGAGGCGCATATGCGAGGTTCCAGATCGACGGAAACCTGGTTGTTTACAACGACGACGACGGTGCGGGATGGGCGTCGGGTACCCACGGATACGACGGTAGCTTCCTCGCCGTACAGGATGATGGGAACGTGGTGATCTATCGTGCGGACGGAAACGCCCTATGGCTACCGGGATGAATCACTGACCTCGAATTCGGCCAGCTCTTCAAGCGCCGTCCTCAACCGAGGTAGCGTCTGGTAGATCCGGGATCACGGTGCCGACGGGCAGGCCGAGCACCTGGGCGGCCTGGCATCCTTCCTGCCGGCTGCCGCGACCGGGTAGGCGGCGGGACCGGACGGGTGCGGCCCGTGGCCGCCCTTCAACGGACGAGGCCCAGGCACCCAATGTTTCTCTGACCTGGGCCTTTGTGGGTGGTACCCCCAACGGGATTCGAACCCGTGCTACCGCCTTGAAAGGGCGGGCATGATCTTGGTCGCTGACCTGGCGATCTGCTGACCTGCGGGTTCAGCGGCCGTCTACCCGTGAGTGACCGTGGGTCCCCCTTGATCACCTTCCTAACGGGCACGCACCGGGCACGACCTAGCGGTGGCCGAAGAAGTGTCCGACGTCAGCAGCGAGGTTCTTGAGCTCCTCGCCCGGCGACACCTGGAGGTCCACGGTCGCCGTCCACTCCGCATCCCATTCGGAGGGTCGCAGAGTCCACGAGAGGCGGATGCTTTGACCGAGGTGGGCGGCTTGAAGTTGAAGATCTCGTCTAAACGATCTCCAAACACGCTCACCTGGCCATCCCCGGAAGTCGTCCTCAAGGGACTGAATGAACTCCGAAAGGCCGTCGCTATTGAATGTCTCGATGCCGATCGTCGCGGAAATCCCTGGCGCCTCTGCCTTGACCTCGAAGAGGACGAGCGCATCGTCATCTGGCCGCTGAAACGCACTTAGCCGCACGTAAGTATCACTTGGACCGCGAGGAATCATCACGTCATGTCGGTCGTCCGGGGCATTCACGAAAGCATCCTCCCGCACTGCTCCTCGCCTGGTCATCCCGTCTGCCTTCGCCCAGCCTTCGGGGCCCTGGTCTGCTCGGCTTGTCCTGGGGCGATGGCAGGCGGGATGACCAGGCTTCCACCTCAACTCCTGACAGGCCTTGCGGCGGCGGGCTTGGCCGACCCTCCCGGTGCCGTGCCCCCGCCGGAGGCATGTAAGAACAGAACCCGGCTCGTGGGGGAGTGGGGCTGCCGTCCAATGCCGTAGGTATCCCGTAGGGGCGAGTGTGCGAGTTGGCCGGCGGCCCTGCGGCCGATGAACGATGGCGGCGGCGCGGACCCGGTGACGGCGGTCAGAGCGGGCGCGGTCGGGTGCGTTGCGCGGTGGGCGCCCACGCCGCACGCCCGTAGCCACGGGGCCGGGCGGCCGGGGCGGCGGCGCGGACC
>JAOPYH010000389.1 GCA_025964715.1 Streptosporangiaceae bacterium
AGCTGCGCGGCCACGCCGAGGAGCAGGCCGCGCTGCGCCGGGTGGCGACCCTGGTCGCCCGGGCGGCGCCGCCGAGCGAGGTGTTCGCCGCGGTCAGCGCCGAGGTCGGACGGCTGCTCGCCGCCGATTACACGGTCCTGAGCCGTTATGACCCGGACGGCGCGATCAATGTCGTGGGCCAGTGGTCGAAGACGGGCGGCGCCCTGCCTTATCCGATCGGCACTTGGGTGAAACGCGGCGGGCGGAACCTGCACACGCTGGTGTTCGAGACCGGCCGGCCGGCGCGGATCGACGACTACGCCGACGCCACCGGCCCGGCCGCCGACGCCGCCCGCGGACGGGGCATCCGCTCGGGGCTCGGCGCGCCGATCAGCGTGGAGGGAAGGCTGTGGGGCGTCATCAACGTTTCATCCACCGACGAGGAGCCGCTGCCGGCAGACACCGAGGCCCGACTGGCCGGGTTCACCGAGCTGGTGGCCACCGCCATAGCCAACGCCGAGGCCCAGGCCGCGCTGACCGCCTCCCGCGCGCGCATCGTGGCCGCCGCCGACACCACCCGCCGCCGCATCGAACGCGATCTGCACGACGGCGCCCAGCAACGCCTGATCTCCCTCGCCCTGCACCTGCGCACCACGGTGCAGGCGGCGGTACCACCCGGGGACGACCAGCTCACCGCGCAGCTTGACGGGATCGCCGCCGACATCGGCGGCGTGCTCGACGAACTACGCGAGATCGCCCGCGGCCTCCACCCCGCCGCCCTCGCCGACGGCGGGCTGCGCCCGGCGCTGAAGACGCTTGCCCGCCGCTGCGCCGTCCCCGTCCGCCTCGACGTACAGCCGGACGCACGGTTTCCAGAGCCGATCGAGCTCGCCGCCTACTACGTCGTCGCCGAGGCACTCACCAACGCGGTCAAGCACGCACAGGCCACCGTCATTGACGTTCAGGTGGAGACGGGCGAAGGGCTGCTGCGCGTCGGTGTCCGCGACGACGGCCGCGGCGGCGCCGACCCCACCGGCGGCTCCGGCCTGGTCGGGCTCACCGACCGGGTGGAGGCGCTCGGCGGCCGACTCACGGTCAACAGCCCACCCGGCGCGGGCACCGCCATGCAGGTCGTGCTGCCACTCACCGCTCCCCGGGGGCCGGCGCTGCCCGTCGCCGTCACCGGCCGACCGGACAGCCCCGGCCCTGGCCGAGCGGTCGAACCCGACCAGCCCCGCCCCGCTCGAGGAAGCTGACCTTCGTGATCGAGTGCGGTCATGGCACCGCTGAAGCCAGCAGACCTTGCCACTCTGCTTCACGTTGGCCGGTAGGCGACCTGCCCGCTCGCCGCAACGACAGGACGGCCGCCGACGGCGACCGTGGGCGCACGAAGGGGGCAACGAGGGGCCGCCCCGATCCGGTGCCTCCGTAGGCGTGAGGTGTTGCCGATGCCCGCCAACACCTGACAGAAGTACAGGGGGACACAGAAGTACAGGGGGACACAGATGAAGCGCCGGACGCTTGCGGTACCGGCATCTCGGAGCCGGCGCAACCCGCGGGCAGTGCTCAGAGACGGAGGGGACGTCCGCGACAACACCGGGCCCTCAAGCCCCGAAAAGCACCCTCGGGATACGCCTTCGACGTGAAGCCGCGGGGGCGAGGCGTTCGAAGTCGGTGTGTAGTGCAACAAACGGCCGGGGCCAACCCCCGCGTTCTCAGCGACCCCAGATCTTGTGGTATTGGGACTGGTAGCCGTTCTGCGGGTCCCACGAGGTGGTGTTGCCGACGTTGCTCGCGTCGGTGATGTGCACCCGCGCGACGTAGCCGCTGGCAGGTGCGCTGGCGAAGGCGCGGTTGAACTCGTCCACTATCTGCCAGCCCTGCTCGTCGAGCGGCTCGGGCACCGTGGCAGCCTGGAACTGCTTGGCGGCGATCCGGCTGAACGCCGCCTCGGAGCCGTCACCGGCGCCGACGTTGTAGGGCACTCCGCCGCCCTGTCTACCGGCAGCACGCAACGGGGTCGCGGCGTTGTCGAAGTACAGGTCGTTGATCGCGACGGAGTACGTCCACTGGTCGCCAAGGCTGGACACGAGTGAGGAGAACGCCTGGGGCGTCCGGGTGCCCGCGTCCGGGATCGGGATGTTCTGCCGGTCGAGCACCTTGACGCTGCTGCAGGCGCCCAGGGCGGCCTCGATCATCTTGGCCTTGCCGGCCGCGAACGGGATGGAGTCGTCGGTGAAGACCACGACGCCGGCGGTGCCGTTGGACTTGGCGATCATGTATTGCGCACTGATGTTTGCGACGTTCTCCACCTGGGTGGTGACGTTGGTGAACAGCTTCGGCGACTGGCTCGGTCCTGGGGCGGCTACGGCGTGCCAGCCGATGAGTGGGATGTTGGCGGCGTTGGCCTGGTCGAGTTGGGCACTGACCGACAACGGGTCGAACCCGCCGATCACGATGCCGGCCGGCTTGAGTGCAACGGCTTGACCCATGGCCGCGGTGATGTTGGCCGGGTCGCCCTGTCCGTCGAGCACCCGCGCGTTCCAGCCAATGGCTGCCGCGGCTTCCTGGACACCCTTGGCGACACCGGCGACTCCGGGATTGGTGAGGGTCTGGGCGACAAACGCGATGGTCTTGCCTGTGGTTGCTTTCGGACCGCTGGTGGGACCGGTCCAAGCCTCATCGACCTTGAGGGCCGCGTCGACGGCTTGCTTCGAGGTGCTGACGACGTCCGGGCAGGAACCCGATCCCGAGGCGGTGGGGCCGGCCACCCCGTTCTGAGTGGAACCTCGCGAGCAGGCGGCCACACTGACGGCGGTGGCGAAGGCCAACGCTGCGCTGCAGGCCCTGGTCGTCGGACGCATGTCAGTTCTCCTTGGAGGGGGTGGGGCGGGTCTCGTCGACAGCGGTATGGCGGCCGGCGGACAGCGCGTCGTCCGACGTGGAGGGGCGCGGAGGTCCGGCGGGCGGTTGCCGACCGACACCGACGACCGCGGCGGCGCGCTGGCGCCGACGGGCGGCCAGGCCGGCGAAGCCTACGGCGGTCAGCAGTGTGAGGCCGTTGAACAGTGGGGTGATCCAGAAGGCGGCTCCCAGTTGCTGGAGTCCGGACAGCCCGATCGCGAGAACCGCGACGGCGATGAGGGTGCCGAACGCGTTCGCGCGGCCCGGCCGGATGGTTGTGGAGCCGAGCAGCGCGCCCACGAAGGCGGGCAAGAGGTAGCTGTTGCCCGCGCTGGGGTCACCGATCTGCTGCTGGGCGGCCAGGAGGGCCCCGGCGAAAGCGGTGACCACACTCGACCCGACGAAGGCGCTGATGACCACGCGGCGCCGCCGGATGCCGACCAGGTCGGCCGCTCGCGGGTTCGCTCCGACGACGTAGAGGTGTCGCCCCAGTGGCAGGTGCTCGAGCACCAGCCACAGCACGAGGACGAGCGCGAGGACGTACCAGGCCGTGACCGGGAGGCCCAGAAGGGAGGAGTTGCTCAGGTCGGTGAAGGCCGGCGGAAGTCCGCCGGGGCCCGGGACGATGCGGCCTCCCCCGGTGATCCAGCCGGTGAAGGCGTAGAGGATGGACCCGGTGCCGAGGGTGGCGATCAACGAGTCGATCCGGGCCAGCTCCACGAGGAAACCGTTGGTGAGGCCGACCAGGAGGCCGCCGACTAGAAGGATGGCGATGACCAGAGGCCATGGCACCCCGGTGTGCACGAGTAGCCACATGGCCACCACGTGCGCCAGGCCGATGCCGAAGCCGATCGACAGGTCGAACCGGCCGGTGACTATCGGGATCGCGACCGCCAGCGCCAGGATGGCTGGGATCGATTGGTTGGTCAGGATGGCACGGAAGTTGTTGCCGGTGGGAAACGTGTCGGGTAGCAGGACGGCGAAGAGCGCGAACACGGCGACGGTCAGGACGAGCAGCCCGTAGGTGCCGATGAACGAGCCTCCGGTGCTCCGGCGGCGGGTCCGCCGACCCGCTCCGGGAGGCGGCGGCTTCCCGGGTCCAGCCACCGGCGATCCGGACGGCATGCCTCGCGAAGCGGGATTCCGGAGCCTGGTCATGCCGCCGCCCCCGAGGCGACCGCGACCAGCCCGGCGATGCTCAGCTCGGCACGATCGACTTCTTGGGCAATCAGGCCGTCACGGAAGACCAAGGCACGGTGACTGACAGCTGCGACCTCTTGGACGTCGCTGGAGATGAGCAAGACAGCGACACCGCGGTCGAGTGCGTCGTCCAGCAGCTGGTAGATCTCGTTCTTCGCGCCGACGTCGACTCCGGCGGTCGGGTCCTCGAGCACCAGGATCTCGACGTCCGTGGACAGCCAGCGGCCGATGATCACCTTTTGCTGGTTGCCGCCGGACAGTCCCTCGACCGCCAACGTCGGGTCGACGGGGCGGATGCCGAAGCGCTGGACGAGGTCCTGTGCCTGCCGCTCCTCGGCCCGATTGCGGCGTAGTGACCATCCCCGCCGACCGTGCGCACGTAGGTTCGGGAACAGGTTCTCGGCAACGGTCAGCGACATCGCCAGGCCCTCGTCGGCCCGGTTGCTGGTGACGAACCCGATCCCGCGGTCGACGGCGGACGCCGTGCTGCGCGGTTCGTAGGAGCAACCCCGCAACCGCATGCTCCCGCCGTACAACGGCAGCACGCCGGCGACCGTCCGGCCGAGCTCGGACTGGCCGGCTCCGGCCAGTCCGACCAGACCGAGCACTTCCCCGGCCCGCAGGGACAGCGATACGGGGCCGACCCGCCGGCCAACGACGTCGCTGAGGGTGAGCGCTACTTTTCGATCGCGACCCGGAGCGGGTGGTGGTGGCGGGGCGGGCGTGTTGCCGACGATGGCCCGGACCAGCTCCGCAGGAGTGGTGTCAGCGATCGCGCCGTTGGTCACGACCCGGCCGTCGCGCAAGACGGTCAGGCGGTCGGCGATGGCGAACACCTCGTCGATGCGGTGCGAGACGTACACCAGCCCGAGTCCCTGGTCACGCAACCGGCGCAGCACGGTGAAGAGCCGCTCGGTCTCCTGCACCGGCAGGCTTGCCGTGGGTTCGTCGAGGACCACGACGCGGGCATCGACAATGAGCGCCCGCGCGATGGTGACGAGCGACTTGTCCGTCCGGGAGAGGTCGGCGACCCTTTGGTCGGGGTCCGCGCCGGAGTCGACCAGGTCCAGTGCGCGCCGTGCCTGTGCGCGGCATTCCCGCCAGTCGATCCGGCCCAAGCTGCGCGGATACCCGGTGCCGAGCGCGATGTTCTCCCCGACAGTGAGGCCGTCGACCAGCCCCAGATCCTGGTGGATGAAGGCCACCGTCGCCGCGGGCGGGGGCCCGGTCAGGGGCGCGCCGCATACGTCGATCTCGCCGTCATCCGCGCCGTACACGCCGGCAAGGATCTTGATCAGCGTCGACTTCCCCGCGCCGTTCTGGCCCAGCAGGGCGACCACCGAACCGCCCAGCACTCGAAAATCGACACGGTCCAACGCCTGGGTGGCGCCGAAGCGTTTGCTGAGGCCGCGGATGTCGACCAGCACCTCACCGTGCGCCGCCGCAATTTGAGGTGGCACCTGCGCTCCTGGAAGTGGTCGGGCCCGGGCGCCACCCGGCCGTCTCAGTACTGCGCGTCACGCTAGAGCGCTGGACGTCGCCCCCACTTGCCTGGCCGAGCATGGATCAGCTCAAATCTATTGTCCTCGGGTTGATCTATTGTCCTCGGGCTGACGGGCACCGGAAAGAGCACCGCTGCCACCACTCGGGGCGCCCAGCTCGGCTGGCCGGGTGTCCGACAGCGACGCCTGGATCACCGCGGATACCGGATGGACCGCCAAGGAGATCGTCACTCGCCACGGCATGGAGTACCTGCACGATCTCGAGGCGCCTCACCTGTTCGCGGCGGCACAGAGCTCAGCTGCGGCCGTCGTCGCCGCAGCCGCCAGGGTCGCGGACGCGCCGGACTGCCGCGGGGTCGTGGCCACCCTCCCGGTGCTGTGGCTCGACGCGACCCCCGCCGTCCTGGTGCAGCGCTTCGCTGGCGGACCGCACCGTCCGCAGTACAACCAGAACCGCCTGGCCATGCTCACCGCCATGCACGCCCGGCGGTCGGCGAACTTCGCGTCGGTCGCGACCTGGCGGATCGACGCCGACCGGCCCGTCACCGAGGTCGCGGCCACGCTGCTCCGCGTGGGTGCCGAACTGGCGGACGAGGTGTCCGAGACCACCCGGCACCATGAGCCTCAGACCCTCGCCCTCGACTCCCCTGGAGAGACGCCATGACAGACGTGGCCACGTCAGCCGCCGGCGACGAGCGGAATGGGGCACTCGTTCCCGCTGTGGCGCGGGCAGCATCAGGCCCGTGAGCCATCACCGCCAGGCCAGCCAGCCGCAACCCTGAGACAAGAGGGGGTGTCGAAGGAACTCACGTGCCTCGTCGAGTGAGCAAATTTGCCCCCACGGCGAGTGCCTCATCGAGGCCCTGCTTCGTCCCCGGTGAGGGCCGCCCAAAGTAGTAGGTGGCCGCGCCGACTTAGTGATCGTCGAGGATGCCGGACCGGCGCCCCCTACTCGTTGAGGCCCCCGCGGGCTGATCGCTCACACCAACGAGTCAACTGAACTTGGGGCAGTCCCGGATGTCGGGCACCTGCTCGACGCGCATCACCGTCGCGGCGGCGTCGGTGGCCAGTTGGTGGGTGTCGGTGAAGCTGCGGGGGGTGGCGTAGATGTCGATCATCGGCATGACATCAGCTCCAGGGTCGGTGGTGTGCGCGGGTCCGGATGCCGTTTACCGTCAGCGGACGATCAGGTCGAACTCGTTGCCCTCCGGGTCGGCGAACGTGGTCCATCGCAGCCGGCCGTCCTCGGTGATGTCGCGCAGCCGGGTGGCACCCAGCTCGAGCAGCCGGGCGCTCTCCGC
>JAOPYH010000394.1 GCA_025964715.1 Streptosporangiaceae bacterium
GTCGCCGTCTCGGAGGAGCTCGGTCGCGGACTGGCCGAGACGTCCTTCCTGACCAGCGCGGTGATGGCCGTGACCGCTCTAATGGCCGCAGGGACACCCACCGCACGCGAGATCGCGACCGAGTTGGCGGCGGGCAAGGCCACGGCGCAGCTGCTCGTACCCGCCAGCTGGCGTTCCACGGACACTTCCGAGATCGGGCCCCCGCCGCAGATTCGAGCCCTCGACTCGTCTGGGCCCGCGCTCCACGACTGGACCATGGGAGCGGTCGCGGCCGAAGGCGGTCGGACGCGGCTGGTCGCGGTGCGCCGCAGTCACTCCGGCACCCTCGCCTGGCCCCCCGGGTCCGGGCAGCTCGTCGAGCTCGCCGTGGACGCGGGCCCCGTGCTGAGGCGCGCACTCGACGCCGGGCGCATCGCCCTCGCCGCGGAGCTCAACGGCAGCGCGGCGCGTGCGCTCGACCTGGTCACCGCCTACGCGGCCAACCGCGCCACCTTCGGTCGGCTGATTGGGTCCTACCAGGCCTACAGACACGCCTGTGCCGAGCACTGGATCTCGTTACAGCTGAACCGGGCGCTCGTGCGTTCGGCCGTGCATGCCTACCAGACCGGCGCCCCGGAGACGACGCGGATCGCGGCCGCTGCCGCGGCAGGTGCGGCCGAGGGCCTGCGGGCGATGGGGGAGGCGACCATCCTGCTGCACGGCGGCATCGGCTTCACCTGGGAGCACCAGGCACACCGGCACCTGCGCCACGCCAACGACGCCCATGCATACCTGCACGGCACCATGACCCAGTGGGATCTCGCGCGGCCTCGGCGCCGCGCTCGGGAGGAGAGGAGCACCCAGGATGCCGGTTGACAAGACCGCTGACACGACGCCCGACGCCACCACAGCCGACCACTTCGGCCCGGTGTCGGTGACCCAGGCCGACGGGGTGGCGACCGTGCTCGTCGACAGTCCCCCGGTCAACGCCATGGGGGAAGCCGTCCTCGAGGGCCTCCGCGCTGCCGCCGAGGTCGTGAGCGCAGCGGCCAGGGACGTCAGGGCTGTGGTGCTGACCGGTGGCGGGTCGAAGGCCTTCATGGCGGGGGCGGACATCAGCGAGTTCTCCGATCTCGCCGCAGACCCCGACGGGATGCGCAGGCACAGCGTCGCAGCGCGGGCCACCTTCGACGCCTGGCAGGCCCTGCCCCACCCGCTGATCGCCGCGGTGCAGGCGAGCGCGGTCGGCGGCGGACTCGAGATCGCACTGGTCTGCGACCTGATCGTGGCCGATCCGACCGCCCGCTTCGGACTGCCCGAGGTCAAGCTCGGGCTCATCCCGGGCGGCGGAGGCACCCTGCGCCTGCCGGACCGGATCGGCGTGGCCGCGGCGAAGGAGCTGCTGTTGCTCGGTTCGGTCGTCGACGCCGAACGAGCCGCAACGCTCGGCCTGATCAACCGCGTCAGCGCGCCCGGCCAGGCGCTGTTCGAGGCGCGCGCGCTGGCCGAGCGGATCGCCGCCCTGCCGTGGGTCGCGGTCAGCTCCGTCAAGCGCGCCGTCGACGGCGGGCTCGACGTGCTGACCGGTCGACTGAACCGGGAGCGGGAGATCTTCCTCGAGACTGCGACCTCCGCGGACTTCACGGAGGGCTTCACCGCCTTCCTGGAGAAGCGAAAGCCCCACTACACGCACCGCTGACCCTCGCCCACCGATCACCCTCCGACCGAGAGGACTCTCATCTCGTGCGCGCCGCGGTAGCCAGCAAGATCTCCCGGGATGCCCCCGCTACCGCGGTGCAAGTCGTCAACCGCGACGACACGACCCCCGCACCGGGTCAGGTACTCGTCACGGTCAGGGCGAACTCGCTCAACCACCACGACCTGTGGCGTCGATCGGAACTGGCCGTTGATCATTGATGTTGACGCTCCTCACCGGATGGCCAAGCAGGATGCGGCTGATCGTCCGCGAGGAACGACCGCACCCCGGCGCGCAACTGCGCCTTACCGATGCCGGTGGACTGCGCCTGACCTGCTTCGCTAGCAATACCACCGGCACACCGATCGCCCAACTGGAGCTGCGGCACCGCCAACGCGCCCGAGCCGAGGACCGCATCCGGGCGGCCCGCGACACCGGCCTGCGCAACCTCCCCATCCACCGTACGGCCCAAAACCAGATATGGCTGGAGATCGTCCAGCTCGCCGCTGGACGTGCTTGCATGGCCGCCGATGCTCGCCCTGACCGGGCCAGCCCGCCGCTGGGAACCCAAACGACTGAGACTGCGGCTGTTCTCCGCCGCAGCCCAGCTGGTGACCACCTGCATTCGACCAGCCGCCTCGACTACATCGTGACTTCGTTCACTCTGCCGACGCTGACTCCGGCATGGCAGGCCCTGAACCGGCTCGCCGACGCCGGCATGGTCCGACGCGTGCCTGCCCGAACTTTGCTGTTCCTCATCGCCCACGGAGCCGCCGCGCCGTTCACCCTCGGCCCACTCTCGGACCGATTCGACCCCGTTGATGGTCCACTGAACCCCGTCGACCACATCGAGGTGGTCACCGACATCATTGTCTCCGGGCTCCGCATCGCCCGACCCGACTGCGCCGACAGCCGCTCGGGCACCAGAACAAAACGGCGAACCTAGCCTCGAGATCTCCTGCCGGGACTCGGGAGCGTTACCAATCATCTGAAGCAGGCGTGTCACCCATCAAACGGAGCCCGACAGATCAGCCACCGTCCATCGTCCGACCTTCCTCGGCGCGGAGGTAGCCGTCCAGCAGCGCATGGAAGTGGCGGATACGCGATTCCTGGTGCTCGGCGAAATTGAGCCCCCGCTGCACGGTGGCGCGCAGCCCTCGCTGGATGGCGCGCATGTTGGCCTCGTCCTGCTCCATGATCTGGGCGAAGCCCATGAGCTCCGGGGCATTGCTCCACGGTTCATCGTCGGCGAGCCGGTGTACCGGCGCGGCGGGGGGCCGTGAGCCTCCCGGCGGCGCCGGAAGCATGATCCTGACATCGAAGATGGAGGTGTGCGGGTCGTCGCCGTTCGGCCGGAATCTGTACTGCAGCGCGTTGGCAAGCGACGCCCACGGGCACCAGTTGGGGAAGACCCAGTACTGGACGGCATCCAGCACAGCCGAGATGGACTCAGCGGACATGTCCACACCGACGGCGCCCGACACCATGTTGCGCGCCAGCTGCGCGATGGCCTCTCGGGCTCCGGTCCCAGCGGGCAGTCCGACGGTGGATCGGTGACTCCGGGTGCGCTGTAGAAGCCGAGCGCGGCCTCGTAGACCGCGTCGTCGTCGACCTTCCCGAGATGCGGGCTCGGAACTCCGATCAGCGTGAATAGTCTGTTGACCCGGTCCCAGACGTCGTACTGGGTGTTCGCGTCGCTGTTCCACTCGAGCAGCTGCGGGTGGGTGGCTATCTCGTGGTAGCTCTCGAGGAACGCCTCCATGGCGATCTTCCAGTTCGCCGGGAGGACCTTCTGCACGTGTGCCACGGTGAACTTTTCGTCCAGCGGGAAGTGCTGGAAGTGGTCTGGGACTACGTCCAGCCACTCCTTCAGTGGCCCCGCCTCGCGGTCGAAGTTGACGAACACGAACTGCGACCAGGTTTCACAGCGGACCTTCGGAAGGCGGACGTCCTCGTCCCGGATCTGCGGGAAGTCCCACCTGCAGGGGATCTTGGCGAGCTGGCCGTCGAGGTCCCACGTCCAGCCGTGGAAACCACACACCAGCTGGCGGGAGCTCCCGGGTCCGGCCTTCAGTTGGCGACCCCGATGCAGGCAGGCGTTGTGATAGGCCTTGACCTCGTTCTCGGTCGCGCGGACAACGAGCACCGACCTGTCACCGATGTCGTAGACGATGTGGTCTCCGACGTTCGGGATGTCCTCCAGGTTGCAGGCCCACTGCCACACCCGGGACCACATACGGTCGTACTCGCGGCGCTGGTAGTCGGCTGAGATGTACTTCTCGACCGCTATCGCATCGGTACCGAACGAGCGCGGCGAGGTCTCGGTGAAGGGCCCCGGGGGCGGTGGGCCGGGATCGGTGCGCAGCACATCCTGCACGGACCTCATGGAGTCTCGGGGAAAGTCGATAGTCATCGATGGCTCCTGGTGATGGACCGGTCAGCGCGACAGAACGGTGCAGGCGCTGACCCCGGGAGCGCCGTAGACCTGCGTGAAACCGACAGTGGGCTCGCCCGGGACCTGGCGGGGGCCCGCACGGCCCTGTAGCTGCAGGACGATCTCGTGGACCTGGCGCAGCCCACTGGCGCCGATGGGTTCGCCGTTGGCGATGAGCCCGCCGTCGGTGTTGATGGGCAGCGAGCCGCCGATCGCGGTGGCGCCGGAGAGGATGAGGGCTTCCTGATCGCCGTGCTTGCACAGCCCGGTCTCGGCCATGTGCATCACCTCGGCCCCGGCTTCGCTGTCCTGGATCTGGGCCACCTGGACTTCCTGAGGGCCGATCCCCGCCTCGGCGAACGCCGCCGCGGCCGCGTCGGTCGTCGGGCTGACCGCCCGCTCGGCGGCCAGGTGCGGGCTCCACACCTCAAAGGATCCGTAGCGGCGGGTGCGCAGAGCGACCGAGCGCAGCCGAACCGGAGCGCTGCAGTACCGGGACGCCAGGTCGTCGCGGCACAACACCACGGCGACCCCACCTTCGGCGGGGGAGCAGAACATGTACTGGGTGAGCGGCGGGTTGAGCATCATCGATTCGGCGATGGCCTCCGCCGATACGGGGGTGCGGCGCCAGGCGTTCTCGCTGAGCGCGCCGTTGCCGAAGGCCTTCGCCGCAACCGCGCTCAGCACCGCGGGTGAGATGCGGTGGTCGTGCAGGTAGCGGGCGATCTTCATGGCGAAGAACTGGGTGGTGACCATCATCCCGGTGTGCCCGTACCACTCGGGAAGCCCGAAGTCGACCGGGTCGGGATTGAACGCGCCCCGGTCATGCTTGTCGAAG
>JAOPYH010000418.1 GCA_025964715.1 Streptosporangiaceae bacterium
CGCAAGGTGGCCTCGCGGTGGACCGGCGAGCCCGCACCCCGGCCTCGTGCGCGCCGGCCGGCGCAGGCCGCGCAAGATGGCGACGAGCCGGTTGGCCAGGGTGCGCAGGGTCTGGTCGTGGATGGCGCTGCGGGCGCTGTTGAGGCGGCCTTTCGCCGCCGAGCGCGCGAGAAAAGAAGACCAAATCAGCCCCGAAACAGAGCGCCGATGCTTGACGAATCAGGGACTTTAGACCCTGGTGATAGACGGCGAGTCTCACTACGCGTAATGAGACAAGGTCTTAGCGTGATGGCCGTGACCGGGTTCAGCGCGATACTCAACGCCACCGCGGATGACTCGCCTCAGGCGGTGGACGTGTGGTGGGAGAGCACCTGGCACCGGGGCCTGCTGCTGGGCTGCCGCATCCAGGAGGATGGGTCCGCGCTGGCGAAGATCAGCCGCGACTCCGTGGTCGGCCGGGCGGTGATCTGGGCGCCCTTCGACCGCCTCCGACTGGCCACTCACCGGCCAGCGCCCGAAGCGGGTCAGCAGACTGCGGAGGCCCACCCGTCCGGCTCGACCGTGCCAGGCTGCGCCCAGGGTTCCGGCCTCGGTGGTCGACATCGACTACGGCAGGCGGCGGGTGAGCCGACATCCACCGTGTCGGGCGCCGCTGACGACCCGGCGACCGTCCGCCTCCCCCTGACCCGCGTGGCCGTACCGGCGTCCGGGGACCCGGTGAGCAGCGTCGACCGGGCAGAGCGGAAGCGATCATCGGGATCTACTCGGCCGCCCACCATCAGGACAGGCAGTGACCGTCTCCCGGGGTGAGCTGACCGACGACAATGTCGCGCCGGACGCGGCGCTGGCCATCCTTGGGCAGTCGTCAGTGCGAACAGACGGGTCCGGCCTGCGGAAAGCGGCGCTCTTCCTGGCCCAGCTCAGCAAGGAGGAAGCCGGGGCGGTGTTGGCTCACCTTGGCCAGCGGGAGGTCGAACGCCTCACGGCGGAGCTTGTGCGACTCGGACAGTTCGAGGCGGAGGAAGCTGATGCGGCGGTCACCGAGTTCCTCGGTCTGATGCGCGCCGGACGGGCCTACGGCCGCGGCGGTGAGGAGTTCGCCCGCGAAATCCTGGCCGCGGCGATGGGCCCCGCCAAGGCCGCAGATCTGCTGGCTCGATTGAACGTCGTCTACACCGAGGTGCCGTTCGCCTCGCTGCGCAATGCCGACGTCCGCCAGCTGGTCACCTTCCTCAAGGACGAGCACCCCCAGCTCGTGGCGCTGGTCCTGGCGCACTTGAGTGCCGGGCAGTCGGCGGAGGTGCTGGCGGTGCTGCCTGTCGAGCTGCAGGCGGAGGTGGCGTATCGGATCGCCACCACGGACCGCACCTCCCCGGAGATGGTCCGCCTCATCGAGGAGCAGCTGCGGCGCCGGATGGGCTCGCTGCTGACCCATCAGGACGTGAGCAGGGTCGGCGGCGTGGAGAGCCTCGTCGAGATCATCAACCGCTCCCCGCGGCCGACCGAACGTTCCATCCTCGAATGGCTCGACACGTCCGACCCGGAGCTGGCCGAGCAGGTCCGCTCGCAGATGTTCGTCTTCGAGGACATCGTCACGATCGACGACCGCTCCCTGCAGCAGGTGCTGCGCGAGGTCGAGGCCAACGATCTGGCCACCGCGCTCAAGGGCGTCCGAGCCGACGTCCAGGACAAGGTCCTACGCAACCTCTCGGAGCGCGCCGCCGAGAACCTCGCCGAGGAGATCGACCTTCTCGGTGCAGTCCGGACCACCGCGGTGGAGGAAGCGCAGACCAAGATCGTCGCCACGATTCGCGCCATGGAAGAGCGGGGCGAGCTGACGATCAGCCGGGGCGACGAAGAACTGATCACGTGAACGAGACAGGAACCAACCCGATGAGCCAGCCCACCAACGACGGAAGCTGCTCCAACTGCGGTGCCAGCCGCAAACTCTGCGAAGCCGGCGTAACCGACCCCCTCTGTGTTGCCCCAGCTGCGCCCGAATCCCGGCCTGGGGTGCCCATGCTCGCCGCCCGGACAACAAGGCCGACCAAACGCAGCCTCGCGACCAACGAGGGCTTCGCACGAGCTAAGGGCGTGGCTCCGCGTGCTGCGCCGGCCCTGCGGCAGACGAGCCGTGACCGTGCAGCGGCCTAACTCCATGGGGGAGGGCGCGCTCAAGCTAGGTCGTGAGTGGGTCGATGTTGCTACCGTGTCGAACGGCATGGGGCTGCCAACTGCAGCGGATGACGTGGTTGCGGTGTCCTGGCAACGACGAGCTTGCCGCGCCCTCCTCCCGGTGCTGGTTCTCGGGATAGCCGTTGGTCTGCTGGTTCCGGTGATCGGTATTCGCCTGGCGGAGCAGCCGGCCTTCGTCCCCGTCATGGTTGCCCTGGTCTGCTGCTTCAACCTACTGAGCGCCGCGCTGCTGGTGGGGCAGTTCCGGCACAGCGGCGAGCCGCGGACGCTGACGCTGGCCGGTGCGTACGTCTTCTCGCTGGTCACCATGTCGGGTTGGGGGCTCGCTTTCCCCGGTGCTCTCGGTACGTCGGCGCCGCTGGGGGCGGTGCCGTCAACTTCCCCCTGGCTGTGGGTGGTCTCGCACACCGGAGCTCCGGTCCTTCTGGCCGCCGCCCTGCTGCCGTGGCGCCCGGCTTGGGAGCACCCGGTGCGCGAGGACCGACGGCGCAGATCGGCCTGGACCGCGGTGGCCGCGACGGTCGTCGCCAGCACGCTGCTCGTCGCCGTCATCGCGGTCTTCGCTGATTCCCTGCCCGTGGTCATTCAGGGCACGGATATCAGACCCCTGACGCGCTTCGCGGGTCCGATCATGCTGCCGGTGGTGTTCCTGGCCACGGTGGCAACGGTCGTTGGCGGTTGGCGCCGGTCCGGTCTGGAACGGTGGGCGGCGCTGTCGGCCGCTGCGTCGCTGGGTGACATCGTGCTGACATTGCTAGCGCCCGCCCGGTTCAGCGTCGGCTGGTACGCCGGGCGGACGCTGGGCGTCGTGTCCGCCGCTGTCGTGCTGATCGCACTGTTTGGCGAGTTCAACCGGATGCGGCGGCGGCTGGCCGTCGAGGGCGACCGACTGCTGGCGGCGCTGGAGCGCTCCGAGGAGCTGAAAAGCCTGCAACACATCCTGCTGGGACACATGGTCGACGGCGTCGTCATGACCGACCGCGGCGGCGGGATCGTGGCCAGCAACCCGGCTGCCCACCGCCTGTTGGGATTGACGGCGGCCCAACTGTCTGGCCGCGGCCCCGCCGAGCCCGGCTGGCAGGCATCGCGGCCCGACGGAACGATCGTCGACGGCGATAACAGCCTCAGCGCGTCGACGTTCCGCACCGCGGCCGGCCAGCGGGACGCAATCCTCGGCGTCCGGACGGCCACCGAGCCGATGCGCTGGCTATCGATCAACACCGCCACGGTCGAAGACTCCTCGGGCGCCGTCACGTACGTCGTCAGCTCGATCAACGACGTCACCGACCGGCACACCGCCGACCTGGCCGCCGACCTGGAGCGGCGCGAGCGAGGCGAGCGAGGCGACCGTGTTCAGCGGGTGCTGGACTCTGGTGGTCCCGCGATGGTGTTCCAGCCGATCATCGACCTTGCCACCGGCAAGGCTGCCGGCGCAGAGGCGCTGGCCCGCTTCCCCGGCCCGCTGGGCCGCACGCCCGAGCAATGGTTCGCCGACGCCGCCGACGTGGGCCTGGGCGTGCAGCTGGAGCTGGCAGCGATCCGGGTAGCGCTGGCCGAGCTGGACGCCGTGCCCAACGGCGGATATCTGTCGGTCAACGCCGGACCGGACACCGTCGTAGCGCCGGAGCTTCACGCGCTCCTACGCTCGGCACCGGCGAGCCGTCTCGTGGTCGAGCTCACCGAGCACGTGGCCGTGGCCGACTACGCCGCCCTCACCGATGCGCTGGACGCGCTGCGCTGCCGTGGCGTACGGGTGGCCGTCGACGACACCGGTTCCGGCTTCTCCTCCCTGCAGCACATCGTCAACCTGAAGCCGGACATCATCAAACTCGATCGCGCACTCGTTGAGGGCATCGACACCGACCCTGCCCGCCGCGCCCTGGCCGGGGCACTACTGACGTTCGCCAACGAGATCGGCGCCCAGGTCATCGCCGAGGGGATCGAGACCCTGCGGGAGCAGACGGTGCTGCGCCGTCTCGGCGTCCGCTACGGCCAGGGCTTCCACCTCGGCCGACCGGGGCCCTTGCCCCTCGGCGACCTATCCTCCGACCCGGGATCGGCGCCCGTTCACCGCCAACGGCGGCTGAGCCGTGCACCAGAGCCCGCAGCCTAGAAGATCCAGTCCCAGGAATCATTCCAGCGCCGCCCGCACTGGGCAATCCCTTGCGCTCAAGCTCGGTCTGCAGCAGCGCCGCCTCGCCCGCTGACGACGTCCTTGATGAACTGACGCATGTCAGCGAGTAGCCCGGGGATCTCATCAGTGACGCCGAGGCGGTGCTTGCCGTAGACCATGGCGTCCTCGGCCAGGAGCGGTTCGTAGTCGAAGATCGTGAGGGCCTGAGGATCGGGCTTTCCGTTGACATGGCCCAGGGCTCGGTCCTCGATGTGCTCGCAGGCGTTGCGAAGTGTCCGGATCGCGTCCTTCTTCGCGTTGACTGACCGAGGCACGGGGACGGCGGAGCCGATGGCCGAACGGGCGGAGCAGACCATGTCGGTGACACGCCCCAGCGCGACGACCAGCATCTCGACCGAGGACAGCATGTCGGCGAAGTGCCGTCGCAGAGTCGGACCGGGAACGTCTCCGGCGTCGGCGTCGGTGGACAGCCGCTCGCTCGCCTGCTGCACGGACAGAAGGAGCCGGTTCGCTGCGTCCAACCGGCGGGCGGCCGCCAGGACGTACCGAACTGACTCCGCGGTCGGCGGGGAGAGCTGCAGCCACGCCCAGATGACCGGCGCGAGGTTGACGTAGCCCGTTTCGGTCGCGGGCTCGCGGCGGTCTATGTCGTCGAGCGACATCTGTAGCGCACCGGTCTCGAACACCAACTGCTCGCCGGGCCGGACGTGGATCCGCCGGCCGTCGTCGGGCTCCCCGTCGCGCAGGGTGCGCCCATACGCGACCCCGTCTTCCCTGCGGTCGAGTACGACCCGGGCCGATGCGATCAGGTCATCGACACGGCCGACCTCGCTCGTGCTGTTCAGGCCGGCGAACCCCACCGGCGTCGTCAGGATTACTCGATCGCCGGGCCTGATGAGGATCCTCGGGGGGTCTGGCGGGTCGCATGGGTCGGCGTGCCGGACGAAGACTGTGCCCCCGACCCGCTCGTCGAGCACACCGGGTGACTCCACCTCCTGGCCGACCAGCCCAAGACGTATGTCAATCCACGAGTCGCGGCCGTCGGCGGCTGCCGCCTTGAGCGCGGCCTGGATCTCCGGGGGCAGGCCCGGGTAACGGTCGTCGGTGTCGGTCGGACGCCCGTCGCGTCGCTCTGGCGTCCGCTCGGTCACGGCTTCCACTATGCCTATTCGCACAGACGTCGCTGCTCAGCTGCCTCTGCGCATTCTCGGAACTGCTGCACGGACCGGTGACACGTCGGGTGACGCCGCCGGTGTCTGGACAGCAGTGTCATGAGTTCGCCCGTCGTGGGGGCATATTTGCTCACTCGACGAGTCGAGTGAGCGCGCCG
>JAOPYH010000435.1 GCA_025964715.1 Streptosporangiaceae bacterium
GCTCTCCGTCGATTCCGGAAGTCCAAAACTCAGCGCATAATTCCGGGCACAGCGCTTATCGACGACCTGCGGAAACGCATAGATGCACAGCGCTTGGCCTTATCTACTTGCAAAGCAGGCGCTCTACAACTGAACTACGGCCCCATGCGTTGATGAGTATAGCCATGTATCAGAACCCCGCAAGAATACGGGGATCACACCCATTCTGAGCGAGGAAATCGCATAGCGCTTGTAGAGCGTCTGCTTTTCATCCCAAGGCCCCGCGTCGGCGGAAGTCGGCAGGGCCATTAGCGCGGTTCCCCTCCAGTCGCTCAGTCCATGACGTGCCGAAAGCCACCCGGGCTGTCCCGGCTTCGCCCCGGGGCTCTCCCCTTATCGGGACCCAGAGGGCGAGGAGCAGGAATTCCTGCCGCCCGGTCACCAGCGTCCCCGCTGCTACGCGCTGAACAGACGTTAACGTGACTTTCTTTTTGATCTGGTCAAAACTGGACTCCGGACCGAACGGGGGACCCGAGGGGGTTGTCTCAGACGAGCCGGCAGGAGCGCCGGGTTCTCCAGAGGCGGGGAGATGGGCAAGGGATTCTTCAACAGCTCAGCGGCCGCTGATCACGCCTGGACGGGGTGGATCGCCTGGCAGCTGGATGAGACCGTCCGGTGTAGGCGGGCTATGCTTCGTGCGGGGCTGCAGCGGTGAGCGACGCTCCTCCTTCTTTGCCGCCGTTTGTCCTGGATGTCCCCCGGGTTGACGCTGAGCGCCAAGCCAATCTCGATGTCTATCGGCCGGCGAAGAGCAGTGACGGCGCTGGGCGTCCGGTCGTCATCTTGGTGCACGGCGGCCCGCTGCCCGCTGACTTGCGGCCCACGCCGCGGGACTGGCCTTTGTTCGTCGGGTATGCCTCTGCTGTTACCCAGCACGGCTTGATCGCGGTCACCGTCGACCACCGGTTGCACGACACCGCCGCTTATCCGATCGCGGCGGTCGATGTCCGCGTGGCGGTCGAACAGGCTCGGGCACTGGAGGGGGTGGACACCCAGCGGGTGGCCCTTTGGTTCTTCTCCGGCGGTGGGTTGCTCGTCACCGACTGGCTGGCAGACCCACCATCGTGGTTGCGCTGCGTTGCCCTGACCTACCCGATCCTGGCGCCGCTGCCGGGCTGGGACGTGCCCTGTGGTTTTGAGCCGATCCAGGCGCTGCCCGGAGTAGGTGATTTGCCGCTGCTGCTGACCCGGGTGGGGGGCGAGCAGCCTGAGATCGCCGCCACCGTGGCGGCATTCATCACCACCGCACAGACCCAGGGCGCATCCTTAGAGATCATCGATATGGCCGACGGCCAGCACGGTTTCGACGCCTTCGACCACAGTGACGACTCCCGCCGTGCGGTCCGCCAGGCACTGTCGTGGGTGGCAAGCGCCCTACAACCGAGATGAATGAGTCTTGCTAGAGGCCCCCGATCACCGTTGACCCACCGCGGAGCCGGATTCTGGGCGTCGTTGTCCACCGGCTCAGCTTCGAACTGGCCACCGAGCCGGTGGAGCCGGCAAGGCGGTCCATCTGGGTGGTGGTTGTTGTCAGCATGATCAATATCGAAGTAGTCGGTGGGGGAAGCGGCGCGGATCCCGGTTGAAGGCCCTCAGATGCCCGGGAGCCGACTAGGAAGGCCTATGGCTTTGGCACCGCCCGATCGGGCCGCTACAGCGATTCTGAGGAGCCGCTGAAGAGTTGATAATTCTGGCCTCAGCGCTCATTGCCCACCTGCGGAAACGCACAAACGCACAGCGTTCAGTCTTATCTACTTGCAAAACAGGCGCTCTACCACTGAGCTACGGCCTCAAGTGTTGATAGATATAGATAATCCCAAGATGCCCCTTTGTCAAGTCAACTAGGGCAGAATGGGTCGCACAGCGCACGAAGAGCACCTTATTGTTTGACGAGGATCGGTTGGTCATAGAAGCTGGTCTACGGAGTCAAGGGAGGTCCCAGCGTTTCCAGCGCGGCATGTCAGCCGATTGCGGTGGCCGCGTCAGGGCCCCGGACGCCCCCGCGCGGCGTGCCGGGCTGGCTGATGTACGATGAGAGCCAGCTCGCGTGACGATTAGCACTCCTGTCCCTGAACGGGCTGCGGTATGTGGGCCCGGCGCAACCCGCCCGATCCGCCCGCCTTATGCCAGCGTCTTCGCCCGCCGCGGTCTCGTCATGATGGTCGCGACACTGCTGGGTGTGAGTCTCCTCGAACCCGGAGCCTCCGCCGCTCCACGGCAGAAGCACGGTGTGCACGACTCCTCCGGTCAGCCGGGATGGACCCAGGACTCGTTCAGTCTGCCCATCACCGCGGGCCCGTACGCTGACAGCAGCGGCCCGGGCACGCACGCCGAGACCAGCACCGTGTACTTCAATGGACAGTGGCTCATGTACAGTCGCCACCGGTCGTACGTCGACGGCAATCCGGAGCGCTATACCATCGCGCTGTCCATGAGCAGGGATGGCACCAACTTCACCTACCGGAGAGACGTCGTCGTACCCCAGCCCACGGTCGGCTGCCACTCTGTAACGGCGCCAAAACTCGTTGCCCTTCCTGCGAACGCAGGCGACGACGGCGAGCCCGCCATGCTGGCCATGGTCTACGAGGCCGACTCCAGCACGCCGGGTCCGGGGTGCCCCTCGCCGCTCCCCGTCTACCAGGTGGGCATCGCCCTGGCGACCAGCACGGATGGCTATCGCTGGGACCACAACAGGATCGTCCTCGTCCCCAAGTCGGCGTGGGAGGGCAACACCGTATCGTCAGGCCGGGAAGTGGGAAACGTGGGCACCCCCTACATCGAGTACGCAGGCGGGAAGATCTACATCGGCTACCACGGCTTCTCGGGGCTGAGCACCCCTCCGTGGCTCCAGCGGGGCGTCGCCGTATTCGACGGCTCGGACCCGACGAACATTACGGCCGTGGACGACGATGGCAACAACAACCTCATCCATCCCGCCTCGCCGATCACCTTCGAGGACGAAAGCGGGGCTCCCGAAACCGACCCCGCCTACAGCGCGGGATACGGCGAGGCGGATGTCACGCGGTGGCACGGCGCGCCGGGTGGAGCGCACGGCAGTGATGCCTACTACATGGTCGTCGAGGGCTGGCAGGGCTCTCCCTTCTGCAACCGCACGGACACCTGGGAGGTCATCGCTATCGCGAAGGCCAGCTCGCCTCTCGGGCCCTTCCTCCTGCAGGGCAGCCCCTTGCTGCCTTCGTTCCAGGGCGGCCCCGCGTCGCACGGCGGCAGCCCCTCGGCGCCGGCAGTCGCCCCCTACACCTCGTGTGGTCGTGACCTGCCGTCCTGGCAATACCATGACGGCCGGTACAAGGTCATCCTCACCGGGAACAACAAGACCGGGAATCAGCGGATCGTCCCGACGCTTGGGGGGCAGCAGGCGACCGGATAGGCAGGCGCCCGGGGATGCCTCCCGCGCGCCGTGGCGAGGTCCAGGCGAGCGGGAAGAAGCGGGCCCGCATCGGGACAGGTGGCGGTCCGTAAAGACGTTCAGGACGCGGCGGGCCTGCGTGAACATGGACTCCCGCGAGGTTCGTCTCCGCTTGTCCAGCTCCGGAGGGTGGGGATCGGCAATCGCGCTCAGCCGCGATGAGCTGGCAGCGGTGAGCCAAAGCGACGGCTCCATTGCACTGTAGGACCTTCGGGCCCGCCGTCAGATCGGTGCCCTACCGGGCTTCGTCGATGCAGTGGCCTTCAGTCCCGATGGACAGGCGCTCGCGTCGCTGGAGCAGGGCATCGTGACGCTTTGGGACGTCCGTACACGAACACGTCGGGGGACACTGGCTCTCGGCCAGCGTGCAAGCCTGGCGTTCAGCCAACGCGGCGATCTCCTGGCGGCGGGGGCCGAGGATGGCTCGATCACTGTGTGGGACCTCAAGAGCGACCAACGCCTCGGAGTTGTTCAGGGGCCGGTTCCCTCAGAGCAACTTGTCCAGGTTGCATTCCTCGATGACGGTAGAACTCTCGCGTCGGCCGTTCCTTTCGGGGGCCTCATGTTGTGGGATCTGTTACAGGCATGACTGCCTGACCACCTAGCCTTCCCCCCACGGCAGCGCTCTTTGCGGCCGTAGTCATCAATGACGTGACGACGCTCTGTCCCTTCGCGAGGATCACCAGGTCCTGAAAAGCGAAGGACCCTCCCCACTCGAACTGGCACTCATGGGAGGGTCCAAGGCGGTTTACGCGATCGCGATCGTATGGCCCTGCGCCATTGATGTCGAGTCCTACGAGGTCGCCGGCCAGAAGGTCGGCGTGCCGCGCTGGTGGCGGTGGTGACTCTTCTCACCCATCTTGCGCTAGTAGCGTTACTGGTCATGGTTAGCTACATCATCGTTCTATTGGTCCAAGGATTTACTCGCAAAACTATTCGTCTTCCACGGCGACGCTTCCTCGTGTCCCTCGCCGGTCTACTTTTCCTCACAGGAGCGTTCTACTACTTAGTACCCAAAGCTCAATCCGTTGAGATCGTCACGCTCGTGAGTTCATTATCCCTGCCTGGATGGATGAGTGAGTGCGGTTCCTGTGTGCAGGGACGTGCTCCACCCCTCACAGACGCATAACCCTCCTCCCAACATAGTGGGACCCGCAGACCGAGCAGCGCATCCGAGTAGCCGGGATCACGTGCTGCAGGTGCGGAGCCACCCCCGCCTACGTCGGCATGACCGACGGCAACACCGAGCTCGGGTTCCTGGCCTGCACGCCCGAGTGCGGCGAATGGATCTGGCTCGTTGCCCCCCTGCCGCCGCTTCCGCCGGATGGCGAAGGGGGTGGGCGGTGAGAGAGGCGGGACTGACACGAGCAGTTCGTCCACGACGTCCGGGCGGCCGCCGTGGCATGGGCGAGGGCCCGGGGCACCACCGAGGCGGAGGCGGGGCGGATCCTTGCGGCCAAGCTGGCCTACGGCGCCGGCGACGGGCGCTATCAGGGAGTGTGCCACTACAGCGCATGGGCAAACAGCGTGGGGCACGTCGAGGTCGTGGAGATCGCCGCGGACGGGGAGGAATCGCTGGTCCAGGTGGCGGGGACCACGCTGCAC
>JAOPYH010000438.1 GCA_025964715.1 Streptosporangiaceae bacterium
GGACGGGTCACCTGGACCATGCCGAGCGCCTTGGCCTTCTGCGCCAGGACCTCCGGTGACTCCTCCCGAGCGATCTCCTCCTGCAGCGCCTGGCGCTGCTGGCCGAGCTGCTTGTTACTGCGCTGCAGCTTGGTCAGCGTGAACGCGTCCTCGGCCAGAACGGTGTTGAGCAGCAGGAGGCTGACCAGCGCGCCACCGAGCAGGCCGACGACGAGGAGCACGAAGGGGGCACGGGGCGGCGCCGACTGGGCGCCCACCGCCGGGGAGCCGGTCGTCCGGATGACCGAACGCGCGGGCGAGGAGGGCACCGGGCCCGGCCGGCCGGCCGGCTCCGGGCGGGCGGGCGGGCGGGCCGGGGCCGGGCGCGTCTTCGCCGCTGTCCTCTCGGCACCGGTGGCCTCGGAGCCCGCGCGTCGTGACCGCGTTGGACGCGTGGTCGTCGTGGTCATGCTGTGCCTCCTCGTTGCCTCGCCCGCGGGCCCGTGCCCGACGCGGGCCCATCGGCCGCCTCCCGGATCCGCTCGGCGGCGCGCAGCCGGGCCGACGCGGCACGTGGATTGGTCGTGGTCTCGTCGTCGGACGGCATTTCGGCACCCCGGGTGAGCATCTGGAACCGGGGCTCCCGGTCCGGCAGCGGCACGGGCAGGTCCGGCGGTGTGGTGTCCGCGGCCGCCGCGGCGAGGACCCGCTTGGTGATGCGGTCCTCGAGGGAGTGATAGGACAGGACCACGACGCGCCCGCCCAACGAAAGGGCGTCCATGGCGGCGGGAAGGGCCCGCTCCCAGGTGCTCAGCTCCGCGTTGACCTCGATGCGCAATGCTTGGAACGTCCGCTTGGCGGGGTGTCCGCCCGTACGCCGGGTCGCTGCGGGGATGGCATCCCGGACGATGTCCGCGAGCCGCCTGGTAGAGGTCACGGGCTCGCGCCCGCGTTCGCGCACGATGGCCGCGGCGACCCGCCGCGCGAAGCGCTCCTCTCCGTACACCCGCAGGATGCGGGTGAGATCCTCGGCCGGATAGGTGTTGAGGACCTCGGCTGCGGTGAGCCCGCGCGTCTGGTCCATTCGCATGTCGAGGGGGGCGTCGTAGGAGTAGGCGAAGCCGCGCTCGGCCTCGTCGAGCTGCGGCGAGGAGACGCCGAGGTCGAACAGCACTCCCTGCACCGTGGCGATGTCCAGATCCGACAGCACGTCGGGAAGCTCGTCGTACACGGCGTGGGTGAGGGTGACGCGGTCACCGAAGGGAGCGAGCCGCCGGCGGGAACGCTCGAGCGCGCTGGTGTCGCGGTCGAGTCCCACGAGCCGCAGGCGCGGATGCGCCAGGAGCATCGCCTCGGCGTGACCACCCATGCCGAGGGTCGCGTCCACGTAGATGGGGTCGGCTCCACCGGGGCCGGGCGCCGCGAGAGCCGGAGCGAGCAGCGACAGGACGCGATCGAGCATGACCGGTACGTGACCGGCCTCCGCCGTGCTCCCCTGGTTGTGCATCTTGCCAAACCCCCTGGTTGTGCCACCGCTCGCGGACTGTGGCCGTCGCCGTCGCCGGGGGCCTCGCCCGGCCAGGTCCCCATCCGCTGCCCCTGAGGAAGACCACCGCTGTTGGCGGCGTTGCCACCTGGCACCGGGGAAGCTGTGCCAGCTGACGTGGAGAGCGGGTGGAGACCTGGCCGTACGCGGGCCTGTCCCGGTCGCGACCGGCGACTCGAATCCGTCAGAGAACCCCTGGCAACACCTCCTCCGACAGGTCGGAGAACTGCTGCTCCTGCTGTGAGAGATAGGACTCCCAGGCCTGGGAGTCCCAGATCTCCAAACGTGTGTTGGCGCCGATGACAGCGCAGTCGCGGGTCAGCGCCGCGTACTTTCGCAACGCCGATGGAATGGTGATCCGCCCCTGCTTGTCCGGAACCTCATCGGAGGCGCTGGCGAAGAACACCCGGCCGTAGTCCCGCACGGCCTTGGCGGTCA
Organism: Streptosporangiaceae bacterium; assembly: GCA_025964715.1. Classification (GTDB taxonomy): domain Bacteria; phylum Actinomycetota; class Actinomycetes; order Streptosporangiales; family Streptosporangiaceae; genus Actinomadura_C. The sequence continues at coordinate 1,964 of JAOPYH010000438.1, forward strand.
CCGGGGCCGTGCGAAGTGCTTCGGTGATCCGCTCGAACTCCGCCATAGGGAAGACGTAGAGACAGCGTTCCTGCCCTTTTGTGATCACCAATCCCCCCGACAGCTCCTCGCGGTACTTGGCCGGTAGGAAAAGTCGCCCCTTTTCATCGAGGCGCGGTGAATGGGTGCCGAGAAACACGCGGCCCCACCTCCCGTACCCCGTGAAGCACTACCGCCCTCCACGGCGCACCACTGTACTCCACTATCCCCCACCGTCAACTGTCAAAACCTCTGCGGGCCGCCCAGTTTGCCGGCGAATGTGCAGGTCAGCTGGGGTGGAGCGAAATGGGGGCCCGGGACGCCCCGGAGCGGCGCAGCGCGGCAAACGCGCGGCTTGGGCCGGAATCATCCTCCTTCCCGATCCGGGGACTGACCCGGGCGCCGGTACGGCAGAGTAGAGGGGCGAAAATGAACCGGCAGAAGTGACCGCTCACACATCCACCGCTGCGCGCGCGCGGCCGGATGCGTGAACATCGCTATCGAACCGCCTACGACGTACTCTCTCTAACGCGTACAAAGTGGGTCGCATCGCTCCGCGCGTCATGAGGTCGCATTACGACCGCGGCCGCATGGGCGGCTGAGGAGGGTTAGTTGTCAGTAAGTACGCAAGGCGACATCGGCCGGGGGCTGGACGGCCTGACACAGGTCGCCAAGAAGATCCACGGCGCCATCGAGTCCGTTATCGAAGGCAAACCGGACGTCGTACGGCTCGCGCTCACGGTGCTGCTCGCGGAGGGGCATCTCCTGATCGAGGACGTGCCCGGGGTCGGGAAGACGATGCTGGCCAAGGCCCTGGCCCGATCGGTCGACTGCTCGGTCCGCCGCGTGCAGTTCACCCCGGACCTGCTGCCCAGCGACATCACGGGAGTGAGCGCATACAACCAGGAGCGACGGGAGTTCGAGTTCAAGCCGGGTCCCGTCTTCGCCAACATCGTGGTGGGCGACGAGATCAACCGTGCGTCTCCGAAGACCCAGTCGGCCCTGCTGGAATGCATGGAGGAGCGTCAGGTCACCGTTGACGGCACGACATACGCCCTGGAGCTGCCGTTCATGGTGGTCGCGACCCAGAACCCGGTGGAGATGGAGGGCACCTACCCGCTCCCCGAGGCCCAGCGCGACCGGTACACCGCGCGGATCTCGATGGGTTACCCCGACCGGAGCGCCGAGCTGGAGATGCTGGACGTCCACGGAGGATCCTCGCCGCTTGAGGACCTGGCGCCCGTCGCCTGCGCCTCCGACGTGCGCCAGCTCATCGAGGTCGTCCGGCAGGTGCACGTGTCAGCGGCCGTACGGCACTACGCGATCGACCTGGTGACCGCCACCCGCGAGCATCCGGAGCTGCGGCTGGGCGCGTCCCCGCGCGCGACGCTGCATCTCGTACGGGCGGCGCGGGCGCATGCCGCACTGGGCGAGCGGGACTACGTGACTCCGGACGACCTCCAGGACCTCGCCGTCCCCGTCCTGGCGCACCGGCTCCTGCCCGGCTCGGAGGCCCGGGTGGCGCGCCGGCCCCCGGAACAGATCGTCCGCGAGCTCCTGGACCGGGTGCCCGTCCCGGACCGGCCGCGCGGCTGAAACCCAGCTGAGAATGAAGAGGACAATCAGTGCCCTGACGACACGGGGCAGGTCGTTCGCCGCCGCGGGGGTCACCGCGATCCTGTGCGCGTTCGTCCTCGGCGAGCGTGATCTGCTCCGGGCCGGGCTGCTCATCCTGGCGCTCCCCCTCCTGTCCGCGCTGTCGGTGTCGAGGACCCGCTATCGCCTCGCCTGCGCCAGGCGGCTGTCGCCGACCCGGCTGCCGGCCGGGCAGGACGCACAGGTAGAGCTGCGCCTGGAGAACGTGTCCCGGATCCCCACGGGACTGCTGCTGGTGGAGGACCGGGTGCCCTATGCCCTCGGGGCCCAGGCCCGCTTCGTCCTCGATCGCATCGAGGCCCACGGCTCTCGGGAGCTCGGCTACCGGGTGCGCTCGGACCTGCGGGGCCGTTACCGGGTCGGACCGCTGAGCGTCCGCCTCGCCGACCCCTTCGGGCTCGTCGAGCTGGACCGCTCCTTCAGCCTCGCGGACCCGCTGACCGTCACTCCGGCGCTGGTCGAGCTGCCGCACGGCGGCACCGCGGGTGCGTGGTCCGGCGGCGGGGACAGCCGGGCCCGCACGTTGCCCAACACGGGTGAGGACGACGTCGCCCCGCGCGAGTACCGCCAGGGCGACGATCTCCGCCGGGTCCACTGGAGGTCCACGGCCCGCTACGGCCGGCTGATGGTGCGCCGGGAGGAACAGCAGCGGCAGAGCGCCGGCACCCTGTTCCTCGACACCAGGCGACGCGTCCATCCGGGCGACGGACCGGTCTCCTCCTTCGAGCAGGCGGTGTCGGTGACGGCGTCGATCGGGATGTGGCTGGACCGTCAAGGCGTCGGCCTGCGCTTCGTCACGGATACCGGCGAGGTACTGCCGGGCTCCAGCGGCTTCGGCGGTGCGCTGCTGGACAGCCTGGCGATGGCGCGCATGTCCGGTGCGCGCTCGCTGGACGCCGGTCTCGAGGCGTTGCCAGGAAGGATGGGGCCGCGTGCGGGCGAGGGCCTGGTGGTCGCGGTGTTCGGCCTGATCGATGCAGCCGAGGCACGGTCGGTGGCGGCGATCCGCCGCGGCGCCGCCACCTGCGTGGCCGTCCTTGTCGACGTGTCCGCCCCCGAGGCGGATAGGCCGGCCGGCACCGACCCGCAAGCCGCGGCCGGAGTGCTCCGTGCGGCCGGGTGGAGGGTCATCACGGTCGGCTCGGCCGCGGCTCTCGCCGCGGCGTGGAGCCCCCGCCACGCGACGTCCGGAGCGGCCGAGCCGTGGGAGGCGATGGGGTCATGAAGGTAAGGCTCACGCTCGCCGCGGCGACGGCGGCGCTGCTGGGATCCGTCGCGCTCTACCCGCTCTTCGTCGGGGCGAGATGGGTGATGCCGGGTCTCGGCGCCGTGGTCGTGGTGTCCGCCGCCGGCCTGCTGACCCGCCGCTTCAGGATCCCCGCGCCGCTCTCGCTGCCGGCCTGCCTGCTGGCGCTCCAGTTGTACGTCACGGCCCTCTACACCGGTCCGGAGGCATTGGCCGGGATCATCCCGACCCCCGGATCCCTGACCCGGATGGCCGACCTCATGGGAGAGGGCTGGCACGTCGCCGGGAGGTACGCCGCCCCGGTCCCGCTCCGGCCCGGGGTCGCCGTGCTCTCCACCCTCTGCATCGGGCTGGTCGCGGCGGTCGTCGACTTCGTGGCCGTACGGCTCCGTCACGCGGCCGCCGCCGGCCTGCCGCTGCTGGCGATGTACAGCGTGCCCGCGGCGATCCGTGAGGAGAGTGTCAGCTGGGTGGCGTTCCTGCTCGGCGCGGTGGGTTTCATGTCCCTGCTGCTCGCCGACGCGCGCGAGCAGGTGAGCGGCTGGGGCCGCGCCGTTCCGAGCCGGCGCTGGTCGGCGGACCCGTCGGCCGGACGGCCCGGCTCCAGTGGGCCGGCCGGGGCGGGCTACCGGGTGGGGCTTGCCGCCGTGGCCATCGCGGTGCTCGTGCCAACGGTGGTCCCGGGCATCCGGGACACGGGCATGTTCGGGATGGGCGGCGTCGGCGGGCAAGGGAATGGCGGTCAGATGGTGACCACGCCGGATCCCCTGGTGAGCCTGAAGCGAGAGCTGACCCGGCGAGGCGATGCGGTCGTGCTGAACTACCGGACCAACGACCCCGAGCAGCCCGACTACCTGCGGATGTACTCCCTGGACCGGTTCGACGGCGAGCGGTGGACCTACAGCGCTCTGCAGAGCACGGCCAAGGATCGGGTCAGGGACCGCATGCTCCCCACCGCCCCCGGGCTCAGCACCGCTCAGGCCCAGCGGGTGATCACGCAGGTCAAGGTGGACCGGCGCGTCCGCGACATGACCTTCCTGCCGATGCCCTACCCGCCGGTCCGGGTGACGATGAAGGGCGACTGGCGAGTGCACGCCGCGTCCCTGATGGTCTACTCCCTGCGTGACGCCGCCGCCGGGCGGACCTACACCGTCCAGAGCCTTCGGGTACGCCCGACTCCCGAGCAGCTCGCCGCCGCCTCCGATCGGGCGCCGGCCGACATAACCCGCCGCTACCTCGCCATTCCCGGGGAGGTTCCGGAACAGATCCGGGAACTAGCGATGGCCAAGTCCAAGGGGGCCTCCTCACCTTTCGAGAAGGCGGTGAAGCTGCAGCGGTGGTTCACCGAATCCGGCGAATTCACCTATGACCTGTCGAAGCAGTCACCCAGGCATGTGTCGGATCTCGTCGACTTCCTGACCAGCACCAAAAGGGGCTACTGCGAGCAGTTCGCCGCCGCGATGGCCCTGCTCGCCCGCACCCTGGGCATCCCGGCCCGGGTCGCCATGGGATATACGGCCGGTACGCGAATCGGCGACGGTTCCTGGGAGGTCCGGTCGCGGGACGCCCACGCCTGGCCGGAGCTGTACTTCGAGGGGGCCGGCTGGGTGCGGTTCGAGCCGACGCCCGCGGGCGGGCTCGGCCAGGGCACGGCGAGCGTCCCCGCCTATACGCAGCCGGAGCCCGCCGGTGCTCAGCCGGGACAGATCGGGGACACCTCGCCGGCTCCGGCCGGGTCGGCCGGAGGCGCCTCCGGTGCCTCACCTGCCGCGGCGCCCGGCCACCGGACCGACGAACTCGACCGGCTGGCCAGGACCGGGCTCCCGCGGAGCTCCGGAGGCGGCGCCTTCGGGCCCGTGTTCGCCACCGCACTGTTCCTGCTCCTCATGATCCTCATGGCCCCGATGGCCGTCCGGATCATCAGCCGCAGGCGCCGGTGGGCACACACCGGTGATGCCGCCGGCGTCGCGAACGCCGCGTGGACACAGTTGCGGTCCGACGCGATCGACCATGCGGTGCCGTGGCGGGCGAGTGAGACCCCACGGACAACCGTACGGCGGCTCGCCGAGCACCTGCGGGCCGGCACCGCCGTCGCGGATTCGCTCACCCGGATCGCGGAGGCGGAAGAGCGCGCGCGCTATTCCCGCTCGCCCGCGTCCCCGCAGTCTCTGCGCGCCGACTCCGAAACGGTCCGGGAGGCCTTCGCCCGCTCGGTGCCGGCCCGCACCCGGTGGCGTGCCCGGCTCGCACCGCCATCGGCCATGATGACCTTCCGGAACGCGGCTCGCCGTGCTCCCGAGATCCTGGACCGGACCGGCAGACTGCTCGCCGCACGCCCGCTGCGCATGCGGCGAGCCGCGCGGTCCGGGCGAGCCGGGGCCCGCGGCCGCTGACCGGTCAGGCCGCCGGGGCCGGGGCGGCGCGGCCGGCCGCTATTCCCCTTCGGCGCGGCGCCGCCACCGCTCCTCGATGCGGTCCATGAACCCGCTGCGGGCAGAGCGCCCGGAACGTGTGCGCGGCGTCTCAGGCTCGTTGCCGGCACCCGTCATGCGCTTCCAGCTCGACAGCGCCCAGACACAGCAGAACACCATCAGCAGGAAACCGGCCAGGCTGATGACGATGGTGATGGGCATGACGTTCACGACGAGACCCGCCATCAACGCGAACACGCCCAGCACGAAGCCGAGACCGGCTTTGACGATCCGGCGCCTGTAATGCGCCTGAGGGTTCGTCGAGCGGACCGCGTGCGCGAACTTCGGATCCTCCGCGTACAACGCCCGCTCGATCTGGTCGAGCTGACGTTGCTCGTGCTCAGAGAGCGGCACGGTGCCTCCCAACGACTGCCCCGAGATCGGGAATCCGCTGCCGGACGGGGCCCTGGCTATTGGTGATATGCCCAGAATACGAGGCGGAGCGAGCGTACGAAAGAAAACGTCCTACCGAGGACGCACAGTAATGCGGCCGACATGCTCGGATCATGGTCCTCCGTCCCTGCGGTCACGGCCGTCACCGGGCCTCATCAGCACCGCCGGCCGCACCGCACCCTTGCCGAACCTGCTGGCCGCCTGGTCCATGACCCGCTCGGCCTCCCGCCAGCCGGTCTCCCGCTCGCCGAGGGCCAGCTGACGGGGCGCGTCCCCGGCGGCCCGGAGGTTCTCCACCCGCACTCCGACGAGCCGCAGGGGGGTCCCGGCAAGCCCGGTGGCCTCGTAGAGCTCACAGGCGGTGGCATAAATCACTCGCGCGAGGTCGGTCGGGTCGGTCAGCGTCCGCGCACGCGTCAGGGTCTTGAAGTCGGCCATCCTTAGTTTGACGCTCACCGTGCGGCCCACGTGCCCGCCGGCGCGCATCCGGGCGCCGACCTTCTCGGCCAGCCGCAGCAGCTCGCGCCGGATGACCTCCGGAGCGCCGATGTCCTCATCGAAGGTCTCCTCCGCACCGATGCTCTTGTCAGGTGAGGCCGGGACCACCGACCGCGGGTCCCGCCCCCAGGCGAGCTCGTGCAGGTGCGCGCCGGCCGCGGCGCCCAGCTCGCGCTGCAGCACCGCCGGCGGCACCTCTGCGAGATCACGAACCGTCCGCAGTCCGAGCCGGGTGAGGGATTGCTCCGTGCGCTCCCCCACGCCCCACAGCGCCGCGACCGGCAGGTCGTGCAGGAACTCGATGACGCCGTCCGCCGGAACCACGAGCATGCCGTCGGGCTTGCAGCGGGTGGAGGCCAGCTTGGCCACGAACTTGGTGCTCGCCACCCCTACCGAGCAGGTGATGCCCTGCTGCTCGAAGACCTGTGCCCGGATCAGGCCGGCGATCTCGGCCGGCCTGCCGAGCCTGCGCAGAGCGCCGGCGATGTCGAGGAACGCCTCGTCCATGGCCAGCGGTTCGACCAACGGGGTGATGGACCGGAAGATCTCCATGACGGCCACCGAAACCCGGGCGTAGACGTCATGCCGCGGCGGCAGGACCACGGCCCGCGGGCACAGCCGGCGGGCGCGGGACATGGGCATGGCGGAGTGCACGCCATAGGCCCGTACCTCGTAGGAGGCCGCCGCCACCACGCCCCGCGGTCCCGCGCCGCCGACGACCACGGGCCGGCCGCGCAGCTCGGGCCGGTACAGCAGCTCCACGCTGACGAAGAACGCGTCCATGTCGACGTGCAGGATGTCGCAGCCCGTGTCGTCGGCCGGTGGGCCCGGCTGCGGCCCCGGCCGGTGCAGCTGTTGTTTACGGCTCATCCGGCGGCACCTCCACAGGTCGCGCGGTGCGCCGAGCATGGGTCAGGCACGGTGCGCCAGCAGGTGCAGCTGGGCGGCGAGATCACGCAGCACCGGATGGGTCGAGGCCGCGGCCTCCAGTGCGATGAGCGCCTGGGCCGCCTCGGGATCTCCGTCGACGAGCGCGCTCGGGACCAGATCGGCGAAGATTCGCACGCCCTGCACCTCACCAACCCGGAGGCCGGCGCGCTCGGCGAGCTCGGCGAGGGTGTCGCGGGTGAAGCGGCGTGGCACCGGATCCCGGTCGCCCCAGCGGCCGGCCGGATCGGTGAGCAGCCTGCGTGCGTCGTCGAAGTGCCCGCTCACGGCCCGGTGCAGTGCCGTCGCGACCTGGCCGGAGACGAGCACGCTCACCGCCCCGCCGGGCCGCACGGTCCGCGCCATGGCGGCGAAGACCAGCGCCGGATCCTCGACGTACTCCAGCACGCTGTGGCACAGGATCAGGTCGGCGCAGGCGGGACCGACCATGCCGAGGAGATCGTCAGCGTCGCCCTGGACGGCGTTGACCGTGACATCGGACTCCGCCGCTCGGCGCTCCAGCGCCGCGAGGGCGTCGGGGCTCGCGTCCACGACCGTGACCCGGTGCCCCAGTTGCGCCAGTGGCACGGCGAACCCACCGGTGCCGCCGCCCGCGTCCACCACGTCCAGCGCGGCCCGTCCCGAGGCCTTGGCCGCCTGGTCCAGCACCTCGCGCAGGACCTCCCACACGACGGCGGTCCGGACCATGCTGGAACTGCGCGCACCGGACCGCTTCCGCGGCTGGTCTCCGCCGCTGTAGGCCACGGCGTCCCCCCTCCCGTCGGTCACGCCCCCACCCTAGCCACGGCGTCCGACAACGCGGCAGCCCTCGCCCATGACCGGATCAGAGCGCAAGAGAGGGCTTGAGCTGTTGCAGCCGCGCCAGGAGGCCGTTGACGAACCGAGGGGACTCTTCGGTGGAGAAGTCCGTGGCGAGCGCCACGGCCTCGCTGATGGCCACCGGGTCCGGGATGTCGTCGACCCACAAGAGCTCATAGAGGCCGAGCCGCAGGATGGTGCGGTCGACCGCCGGCATGCGGTCGAGGGTCCACCCGAGCGCATAGGTCGCGATCAGCTCGTCGATGCGTTCAAGGTGTTCCTGCACCCCTTCGACCAGGCGCAGCGCGTATCCCTCCTCGGCGAGCTGCTCGGCCTCGGGCCGGCCCCGGGCGGTCAGCACATCCGCCGTGGGGACCTTTCGCTGCTCCGCCTCGAACAGCACTTCGAAGGCCCGTTTGCGAGCTTTGCTCCGGGCGGCCATCAGCCGCGGCCGAGGTACTCGCCGGACCGGGTGTCGACCTTGACCTTCTCACCGGTGGTGATGAACAGCGGCACCTTGATCTCCGCGCCGGTCTCCAGCGTCGCCGGCTTGGTGCCACCGGTGGAGCGGTCGCCCTGCAGGCCCGGCTCGGTGTGGGTCACCTCGAGAACGGCCGCCGCGGGCAGGTCGAGGTACAGCGGGGCGCCGTCGTGGAGGGCCACCGTGGCCATGGTGTTCTCCAGCAGGTAGTTGGCGGCGTCGCCGACCGTCGTGTCGGAGATGTGCACCATGTCGTAGGTCTCGGTGTCCATGAAGACGAACTCGTCGCCGTCTTTGTAGGAGTACTGCATCTCGCGCTTGTCGACGTTGGCCACGTCCACCTTGACGCCGGCGTTGAAGGTCTTGTCGACAACCTTGCCCGAGAGCACGTTCTTCAGCTTGGTGCGGACAAACGCGCCGCCCTTACCGGGCTTGACGTGCTGGAACTCCACGACGGCCCACAGATCGCCACCGTCGAGCTTCAGGACCAGTCCGTTCTTGAGGTCGTTCGTCGTCGCCACTAGGTCGTCTCTCCCGTACGTGGGCCGCCCGTCACAGAACGAGCAGCTCCTTGGTCGTCTTGGTGAGGAGCTCCGGGCCGTCCGCCCGGACCACCAGCGTGTCCTCGATGCGGACCCCGCCCCGGCCGTCGAGGTAGACGCCCGGCTCGGCGGTGATCGGAACCCGATCACCCAGTTTACCGTTCTTGTCATACCCCAGTAGCGGCGACTCGTGGATCTCCAGCCCCACGCCGTGCCCCAGCCCGTGGGTGAAATGGTCACCGTGGCCGGCGGCCTTGATGATGTCACGAGCGGCGGCGTCGACCGCCTTGATCTCTGCGCCTGGCACGGCCGCGGCACAGCTCGCCGCCTGGGCCGAGGCGACGAGGTCGTAGAGGTCCCGCTGCCAATCCGCCACACGGCCCACCGCGACGGTCCGGGTCATGTCCGCGTGATAGCCCTCGTGCAGCGCGCCGAAGTCCATGGTGATCAGGTCACCCCGCTCCAGCGCCCGGCCGCCGGGGCGGTGGTGCGGGATCGCGCCGTGCGCGCCGCCGGCGACGATGGACTCGAACGCCGGCCGTTCCGCGCCGAGATCCACCATCCGCCGCTCCAGGGCGACGGCTATCTCTCGTTCAGTCACGCCGGGAGCGATCATCGGGACCACGTCGGTGAAGGCCTGGTCGGTGATCGCGCACGCCTGCCGGAGGAGGCCGATCTCGTCCTCGTCCTTGACCCTGCGCAGTTTCTCGACGGCCCGCCCGAGTGGCACGAGTTCGAGGGCCTCCTCGGCCAGCCGGCCGTGCTCCTCCACCGTCATGGCATGCGCCTCGAACCCGAGCCGGCCGACCTCGTCGCCGGCCGCCCGGGCCACGAGCGTCGCGGCGGTCGCCCGGTCCACCACGATCTCAAGCTCGGGACAGACCGCTGCGGCCGTCCCTGCGTAACGGCCGTCAGTGCACAGGACCGCCGTCCCGCCGGACCCGACGAGCAGCGCGGCATTGGAGCTCGCCAGGCCGGTGAGGTAGCGCACGTTGACCAGGTCGGTCACGAGCGCGGCCTCGGCACCACGTTCGATGACGAGCTCGGCCAGCCGCTCCCGGCGCAGGCTGTGGATCTCGGGCATGCCCTGACTGTATCCGCGACCGCGACGCAACGCGTGATCACGGCGGCTCAGCCGTGATCACGCGCCTTTCGCTGGGTCAGAGGTCGGCGGCCATCTCGCGAATCTTCTCGATCAGAGCGAGGCGGGCCTTGTGGTCGCCTGCGACGGGCGTGACGTTCAGTGTCGTCACACCGGATTCCTTCATGGCCGCCAGCCGCTCCTTCACGTGCGACTCCGGGCCGATCAGCGACATCTTCTCCAGGAGCTCGCCGGGGACCTTCGCGGCGGCCTCTTCCTTCTTGCCGTCGAGGTAGAGATCCTGGATCTCCTCGGCCTCCTTCTCCCAGCCATAGCGGCGGCAGAGGTCGTTGTAGAAGTTCCGGCCCTTGGCGCCCATCCCGCCGATGTAGAGCGCTGCCATCGGCCGGCCGAACTCGCGGTAGCCCTCCACGTCGTCGCCGATCGCCAGGTGGGCCTGGGCGACCACGTCTAGCTCACCGAGCGACGGGTCCCGCTTGGCCTTGCCCGCCGCCAGGGACGGGCCCCACACGTCGGCGGCCTTCTCGGGCAGATAGAAGATCGGCTCCCAGCCCTCGGCGATCTCGGCGGTGAGCTCCACGTTCTTCGGGCCGATGGCCGCGATCAGCACGGGGATCCGCGGCCGGACCGGGTGGTTGATGATCTTCAGAGGCTTACCGAGCCCGGTGCCCTTCTCGGCCGGCAGCGGCAGCGTGTAATGCTTGCCGTCGTAGGTCAGCGGCTCCTCGCGCTTCCACACCTTGCGGCAGATCTCGACGATCTCGCGGGTGCGGGCCAGCGGAGCGTGAAAGGGCACACCGTGGAAGCCCTCGATGACCTGTGGCCCGGAGGACCCCAGGCCGAGCGTGAACCGGCCCTCGGAGACGTGGTCGAGGCCCGCGGCGGTCATCGCGAGCAGCGACGGCGTGCGCGAGTAGATGTTGAGAATCCCGGAAGCGATCTCGAGCCGCTCGGTCTTGGCCGCGATGTAACCCATCTGGCTCACCGCGTCGAAGCTGTAGAGCTCGGCCACGTAGACGATGTCGAGTCCGGCCTTCTCGTAGTCGACCAGTTCCTCGACGGTCTCCTTGAAGCCGCCCGAGTAGTTCAGAGCCATCCCGATGCGCATCCGGCATCCTCCCTTAGAACCGAATTGGATTCAGTTGCCGCTGCCAGCAGATTAGCGCGCCGGTCCGTTGCGGCCGGTCAGCCCGGTCCCGAGCCGTCCGCCTCGGCAAGCAGCTCGGCGACGGCCTGCAACGCCAGTACGTAGGACATGAACCCGAATCCCGCGATCGTGCCGGTGGCCACCCCGGCCACCACCGAGGTGTGCCGGAACTCCTCACGGGTGGCCGGGTTGGAGATGTGCACCTCGATGAGCGGAGCCGTGCGCTGTGCCAGCGCGTCCCGCAGGGCGTACGAGTAGTGCGTGAACGCTGCCGGGTTCAGCACCACGGGCGTCTTGGAGTCGGCCGCCTCGTGGACCCAGTGGACCAGCTCGGCCTCGTCGTCGGTCTGCCGCACCTCGACGTGCAGACCCAGCCTGCGCCCGGTCTCCCGGCAGAGCGCCACGAGATCGTCGAAGGTGTGGGCGCCGTAGACGTCCGGCTCACGCGTTCCGAGCCGCGCTAGGTTGGGCCCGTTGAGCACCAGCACACTTCTCATCGGCTCACCCCTGCCATCGTCGGGAAGACGTCCCTGGGCCGGATCACCGGGACACCCGCCGGTAGGCGCTCTCGAGCAGGGTCTCGTCCGGCGCTTCGAGACGACCCGGCTTGGCCAGGCCGTCGAGGACCACGAACCGCAGCCGTGCGCCCCGGGTCTTCTTGTCGAGCCGCATGGCCTCGCGCAGGGCCGGCCAGGCTTCCGCGCCGTAGGAGGTCGGCAGCCCCACCGACGTGAGGACCGAGCGATGCCGGTCGGCGACGGCGTCTTCCAGACGTCCGGTCAGCCGCCCCAGTTCGGCCGCGTAGACCATCCCGATGGCCACCGCGTGCCCGTGCCGGAACCGGTAGGCCTCGACCTTCTCGATGGCGTGGGCGAGGGTGTGGCCATAGTTGAGGATCTCCCGCAGCCCGCTCTCCTTGAGATCCGTCGAGACCACGTCGGCCTTGACCCGTACGGCCCGCTCGACGAGTTCCCGGGTGTGCGGGCCGCCCGGCTCGGCGGCCCCTTCGGGATCGTCCTCGATCAGGTCCAGGATCGTCGGGTCGGCGATGAACCCCGCCTTGATCACCTCGGCCAGGCCGCTGATGTAGTCCTCGTGGGACATGGTCATCAGCGTGGTGACTTCGCAGAGCACCCCGGCCGGTGGGTGGAAGGCGCCGACAAGGTTCTTGCCCTCGGCGATGTTGATGCCGGTCTTACCCCCCACCGCGGCGTCCACCATGCCGAGCAGGGTGGTTGGCACGAGGACGGACTTGACGCCGCGCAGCCACGACGCGGCCGCGAACCCGGCCAGGTCGGTCGTCGCACCTCCACCGACGCCGACGACCGCGTCGGAGCGCGTGACGCCGAGCTCGGCGAAGCGAGACCAGAGCCCGGCCAGCACACCGATCTCCTTGGCGGCCTCCCCGTCGGGCACCGGCACCGCATGGGTGACATAGCCGGCCTGCTCCAGTGCCCCGCACACCGGCCGGGCGATCTCCGGAAGCCCTTGCGCGTGCACCACGGCGACCGTACGGACGCCGTCACCGAGCAGTCCCGCGAGCTCGTTCAGCCCGCCCGTGCCCACGACGACGTCGTACGGGTCGCCGCCCCGCACCGCGATCCTGGTCGCCGTCAAAACAGCTCCCTGATGATCTCTTCGACGATGACGCCGGGCTCGCGTCCGTCCGTCGCGACGGCGATCGTGGCGAGGCGTTCGTAGACCGGTCGCCGTTCCTCCATGAGCTTGCGCATCTGGCTGCGCGGGTTGAGCACCAGCAGCGGCCGGGCGGAGGCGAGCCCCACCCGCTTGATCGCATCTGACAGCCCGACCTCGAGATAGACCACCGTGTGCTCGGCGAGGAGGGCCTGAGTGCCCTCGTCCAGGATCGCGCCGCCACCCAGCGCGAGCACGCCCTCGTGCTCCTCGAGCGCGGCGCGTACGGCCTCGCGCTCCAGATCGCGGAAGCGAGCCTCTCCGTCGTCGATGAAGATCTCACCGACCGGCTTGCCGGCGACCACCTCGACGTCGGCGTCGGTGTCGCGGAACGCCACCGACAGCCGCTCGGCGAGGTAGGTGCCGATCGTCGTCTTGCCGGACCCGGGCGGTCCGATGATCACTGCCTTGGGTCGGGTCATAGGGCTTGCTCCGCTACTTGATGGTGAGGGACGAGAGGTAGCCCTGGAGGTTGCGGGCGGTCTCCTCGACGGAGTCGCCCCCGAACTTCTCCAGCACCGCCTGGGCGAGCACGAGCGCCACCATCGCCTCGGCCACGACGCCCGCGGCCGGGACCGCTGTCACGTCACTGCGCTGGTTGATGGCCTTGGCGGCCTCTCCCGTGCGCACGTCCACGGTGTCCAGCGCGCGTGGCACGGTCGAGATCGGCTTCATGGCGGCACGCACCCGCACCGGGTCGCCGGTCGTCATGCCGCCTTCGAGGCCGCCGGCCCGGGCGGTCCGCCGCCGGATGCCGTCGGGGCTGTTCTCGATCTCGTCGTGCGCCTCGGAGCCGCGACGCCGGGCAGTGGTGAAGCCGTCGCCGACCTCGACCCCCTTGATGGCCTGGATGCCCATGAGGGCTCCGGCCAGGCGGGCGTCGAGCCTGCGGTCCCAGTGGACGTGGCTGCCCAGGCCGGGCGGTAGGCCATAGGCCAGCACCTCCACGACGCCACCGAGCGTGTCCCCGGCCTTCTTGATCTCGTCGATGTGGGCCACCATGGCGGCGCTGCTCTCCGGGTCGAAGCAGCGCACGGGGTCGGCGTCGATCCGGTCCAGGTCGTCCGGGCCGGGGGCGAGGCCCTCCGGCGTGCCGACCTCGCCGAGGGCGACCACGTGACTGAGGACCTCCGCGCCGCAGACCTGCCGCAGGAAGGCCTTGGCCACCTCGCCGATCGCCACGCGGGCCGCGGTCTCGCGGGCGCTGGCCCGCTCGAGGATGGGCCGGGCGTCGTCGAAGCCGTACTTCTGCATCCCCGCGAGGTCGGCGTGCCCGGGCCGGGGCCGCGACAGCGGCGCGCTGCGCGCCTGCGCGGCGAGCGCCTCCGGGTCCACGGGGTCGGCCGACATCACCGTCTCCCACTTGGGCCACTCGGTGTTGCCCACCTCGATCGCGACCGGGCCGCCCTGGGTACGGCCGTGCCGGAGCCCGCCGACGACGGTGATCTGGTCCTGTTCGAACTTCATCCGGGCACCTCGCCCATGGCCGAGACGGCGGCGGCGCAGTGCTTCGGCGATGTCGCCCGAGGTCACGCGCACGCCGGCCGGCAGCCCTTCCAAGATTGTCACGAGGGCCGGGCCATGAGACTCCCCCGCAGTGAGCCAGCGCAGCATGAGGCAAATCCTTTCATCCCCCGGGAAGGCTACGCGCACAGGTCCACAGCGTGAGACACGGGCGCGCGTGGCGCAGTGAATGGCGACGCCGGTGTCCCGGGCTCGGCGGGGTCACAGTAGAGTCTGTGATCGTCACAGAATCTGTCACAGGATTGGGATGAGCGCGATGCCGGACACCGAGCCCGCCGGGGGCCAGTGGCGGGCCACCGCGGACCGCCGCTCCTGGATCGGGGAACGGGTCCTGGCCCAGGGCTCGGTGAGCATCGACGAGGTGGTCGCCGCGTACGGCGTGTCACGGATGACCGTCCACCGCGACCTCGACGAGCTCGAACGCCGCGGCGTGCTCCGGAAGGTGCGTGGTGGCGCCTCCGCGCAGCCGTCCACCCGGTTCGAAAGCGACGTGCGCTACCGGCTCCAGCAGCGCGGCGCCGAGAAGGAAGCGCTGTGCGCGGCGGCCGCACGTCTTGTACGGCCGGGTGACGCGGTGCTGCTCGACGAGTCCACCACCGTGTTGCCGCTGGCCCGGATGCTGCCCGGAATCGGCTCGGTCACGGTGCTCTCGAACTTCCGGCTGCTGCTCAACGAACTCGCCGCCGCCGAAGACGTCCGCCTGGTCGGCCTCGGCGGCGACTACGACGCGCGCTTCGCGACATATACCGGGCCACTGTGCCGGGAGATGGTGAGCGCGCTACGGCCTGACCTGTACATAACCTCCACGACCGCGGTCGACGGCACGATCGCGTTCCATCCCGACGCGCAGATCGCGGACGTGAAGCGGGCCATGCTCGCCGCGGCCGCCCGGAGCGTTCTCCTGCTCGACCACACCAAGCTCGGCCACCGGGCGCTGCACCGGGTGGCCTCGATCGGCGACTTCGACGAGATCTACGTGGACGAGGCCGCCCCGGCCGCCGTCGTACGTCAGCTCCGCGAGGCCGGCACGGAGGTCACCGTCGTCCCCGTGCCTTCACCGAGCCGGTCCGCCGGCACGAAAGGAACCTCATGACCGATCAGCACTCTCTCGCGGACCTCCTCGCCCGGTTCGGCCCGGACCGCGTCTCGACGGCGCCGTCGGACCTGGCCGCCCACTCCCACGACGTGTGGCCGCTGAGCACCAAACAGGCCATGCAGGGCAAACACCCGCACGCTCCGGACGCCGTCGTGCGGGCCCGCGACACCGATGAGGTCGCGCAGGTGCTGTCCTGGGCTGACGCGCATGGCGTACCGGTCACACCCTGGGGGCTGGGCTCCTCGGTCACCGGCGCACCGCTGCCCCTGCGCGGCGGCGTGGTCCTGGACCTGTCGGAGTTGCTCGCCGAGCCCGAGCTGAACGAGACGGACCTGACGGTGACCGTGGCCGCCGGGGTCCGGGGCGACCGGCTCGAAGGGTGGCTCGCCGAGCGCGGGTACACCCTCGGCCACTCCCCCCAGTCCCTGGACCGCTCCACCGCCGCCGGCTGGCTGGCGACCCGGGCCACCGGCCAGTTCTCCTCCAAGTACGGCGGGATCGAGGACCTGGCGGTGGCGTTCACCGTGGTCCTGGCCGACGGCACCGTCGTACACATGGCCGACCACCCGCGTGCGGCGATCGGCCCGGACCTGCGACACCTGTTCATCGGCTCGGAGGGCACGCTCGGCGTCATCACGGCGGTGAAGCTGAAGGTGTTCCCCACCCCCGAGCACCGCGTGCTCCAGGCCGTACGCTTCGACACGGTCGAGGCCGGCTTGGCCACGATGCGTCAGCTCACCCGCGCGGGCCTGCGTCTTTCGATCGTGCGCTTCTACGACCACGACGAGGCCCGGCACGCGATGGTGGACTCCGCCTTCGACGGAGCCGTGCTCTTCCTCGGGAGCGAAGGCCCAGGTGCGGTCGCCGACGTCGAGCAGGCCGAGGCACTGCGCATCGCGGCGGCCAACGGCGGGACCGAGCTGGGGCCGGCCCCCGTCGAGGCGTGGATGGCGCGGCGCTACGACTTCTCCACCATCGAGCGACTGCTCGGTGAGCCCGGCGGCTACGCCGAGACGATCGAGATCGCGCACTACTGGAGTGGCATCGGCGACGTGCACGCGGCGGCGAAGAAGGCCCTGGAGCCGCTCGCCGACGAGGTCCTCGGGCACTTCTCCCACGTCTATCCCCAGGGGACCTCGCTTTACCTGATCCTCCTCGGCCGGGCCGCCGACGACGCCGAAGCCGAACAGCGGATCGAACGGATCTGGGCGACCGCGATGGAGGTCACGCTGGCCCACGGCGCCGCGCTGTCCCACCACCACGGGGTCGGCATCGCGCGCCTGCCGTACGTGCGGGCCGCGCTCGGCGACTCCGCCCTGGTCCTCGACCGCGTCAAGTCGGTACTCGATCCGAACAACGTGCTCAACCCCGGCAAGCTGGGTCTCGGCGGCTGAGGAGTGACATCGATGACTCAGCAGCGCATCCTCGTCATCGACGAGGGGACCACCGGAACGCGGGCCGTGGTCTTCGACCGGGACAGCCGGGTGCTCGGCCAGTCCTACACCGAGTTCGGCCAGCACCATCCCAAGCCGGACCGCGTCGAACACGACCCGGAGGAGATCTGGCAGGCCACCCGGCGCATGATCGCGGCCGCGCTCACCGAGGCCGGCATCGGGCCGGACCGGCTCGCCGCGGTCGGCATCACCAATCAGCGCGCCACCACGGTGGTGTGGGACAGGCACACCGGTGACGCCGTGGCGCCGGCGATCGTCTGGCAGGACACCCGCACCAGCCGGTACGTCGACGAACTCCGCGAGACCTGGGGCGACAAGGTCTACGGTCATACCGGATGGGCGCTGGCGCCGGTCTACTCCTCGCTGTCCCTGCGCTGGATCCTGGAGCACGACGCGGACCTGCGCCGGCGCGCCGAAGCGGGCGAACTGGCCTTCGGCACGATCGACTCGTGGCTGATCCACCGGCTCACCGGGGGCCGCACGCACGTGATCAGCGCCTCCAACGCTGCCGTCACCGGCTCCTACGATCTCCACACGGGGACTTGGTACACCGAGTGGCTGGACGCCCTCGGCGTACCCGCCGCGCTGTTTCCGGAGATCTGCGATGACTCCGGCATCCTCGGCTACACGGACCCGGAGGTGTTCGGGGCGGAGATCCCCATCGCCTCCGCGCTGGCCGACCAGTCGGCGGCGCTGTTCGCACAGCACTGCCTGCGGCCCGGCGAGATCAAGTCCACGCACGGCACTGGCACGTTCCTGGACATGAACGTCGGGACCGAGCCGGTGATCTCCAAGAACGGGCTGAACAGCATCATCGGCTGGCGGCGCGATGGCGTCACCACCTACGGGCTGGAGGGGTACGCCGCCGTCACCGGCGCCGCCGTCCAGTGGCTGCGGGACAAGGCCCGGCTGATCGATCACTCCGCCGAGACAGAGGCGCTGGCCCGCGCTGTACCCGACAACGGCGGGGTCTACTTCGTTCCCGCGCTGACCGGCCTGTCCGCGCCGTACTGGGACTCCTACGCGCGCGGCACCATCATCGGCATCTCCCCCGGCACCACCCGCGAGCACCTGGTGCGGGCGACGCTGGAGGGCATCGTCTACTCGATCCGCGACTTCATCGAGACGATGGCAACCGACAGCGGACAGCCCATCGCCACGATCCGGGCCGACGGCGGCGGCGCCGCCAATGACTTCCTGCTGCAGTTCCAGGCCGACATCCTCAGCAGCGACGTGGTGCGGCCGGCCAACACCGAGGCGACCAGCCTCGGCGCCGCGTACCTCGCCGGTCTGGCGGTCGGGGTGTGGTCCGACCCCGAGGACTGCTTCCCGCCGTCCCGTGGCGACACCACCTTCCATCCCAGCATGGCGGAGGACGAGCGCGAACGGCTGTACGCGCGGTGGAAGCGCGCCGTGGACCGCAGCAGGGGATGGGCGGCGCAGTGAGACGCTTCACCGAGGCCGATCTGCCCGCCACCGTCGACCTGCTGGTGATCGGCGGCGGGATCACCGGGGCGGCCACCGCCCGCGACGCCGCGCTACGCGGCCTGTCGGTCGTCCTGGTCGAACGCGAGGACTTCGCGGCCGGGACCTCGAGCCGATCCTCCAAGCTGATCCACGGCGGCCTGCGTTACCTGCAGACCTACCAATTCCGCATGGTGCACGAGTCGGTACGCGAGCGGGAGTTGATGCTCAGCCTCGCCCCGCACCTCACCCCACTGCGCCCGTTCCTCTACCTGCTGTACGACGGCTATCCCGAGGGGCGTGCGCTGCTCAACCTCGGCCTGACGTTCTATGACGCGTTCTCCCGGGCCCCGCTGCGGCGGTGGCACCGGATGCTCGGCCGCGACGCCGTGATCCGGCGCGAGCCCCATCTCAACCGGGCCGGGCTGCGCGGCGCGGGGCTGTTCCACGACGCGCTCACCGACGACGCCCGGGTCGTGATCGACACCCTCAAGGCGGCGGCGGACGCCGGTGCGCTGGTGGCCAACCATCGCGAGGTGACCGGCCTCATCCGCACGGGCGGCCGTGTCCGCGGGGCCGAGGTCACCGACCGGCTCACCGGAGAGCACCTGCGGATCCGGGCCCGCGTGGTGCTCAACACCACCGGCCCCTGGGCGGACCGGATACGCCGGCTGGAGGCACCCGCGGCGCCGGACTCGCTGCGGCCCACCAAGGGCGTGCACCTGGTGCTGCGCAAGTCCGACTTCCCGCTCGAACACGCCCTGTTCCTGCGGTCTCCGCGGGACGGCCGCGTGGTGTGGCCGATCCCGGCGCTGGATGAGGACTACGTCTACTTCGGCACCACCGACACCGACTACGACGGCCCGCTCGACGAGGTCGTCGCCGACACCGAGGACATCGACTACCTCCTCGAGGCCGCCAACCACGCCGTCCCCGACGCGAAGCTCGACTACGGGCATGTCGTGGGCACCTGGGCCGGGCTGCGCCCCCTGATCGCTCCTTCCTCGGACGTCTCGGCCAGCGCGGTGCCGCGCGAACACCAGATCACCCAGGGCCCGGACGGGATGCTGACCATCGCCGGCGGCAAGCTCACCACAGCCCGGGTGATGGCCCGGCAGCTCGTCGACGCGGCCGTAGGCGTCCTCGCGGACGAGCACGGCCTCCGCGGCGTACCGCAATCGCGCAGCGCCGAACACCCGCTGTCCGGCGGCGACCGGGCCCAGATCTTCCGCGCCCGGCGCCTGCTGGCCGACGGGGACCTGGACGAGACGGTGGCCGAGCGCTGGCTGTCCCGGTACGGGGGGAACGCCGCCGCCGTGGCCGAACTCGCCAGGCAGCGCCCGGACGGCGCCGACCCGCTCGGCTCCACCGGGCTGACCACGGCCGAGATCGACTACGCGGTGCACGAGGAGATGGCCCGCACCGTCACCGACCTGCTCGTCCGGCGCACCGGAACGTTCTTCTGGACGCCCGACGGTGGCGCGCACGCCATCGAGCCGGTCGCCGAACACCTCGGGAGGATCCTGGGCCTGACGCAGGAGGACCGTCGCGACCAGGTCGCGACCTACCTCGCGTGGGTGCGCAAGAACCGGCCGCGCCCCCTGGACGGCTGAGCGAGTCCAAGGGGCGCCGAAAGGAGGCTCAGGAGACCTCGCGCCATTCGATCACTCCGTCGGCCAGGTCACGGATGGCCGCCAGCAGCCCGAGCCTGTTGGCCCGGACGGCCGGATCCTCGGCCATCACGAGGACCTCGTCGAAATAGGCGTCGATGGGCTCGGCGAGCCGCAGCGCCGCCCCGGTGAAGGCGGGCAGGCTGACGGCTGCGTCCCCGAGGTCGGCCCGGACACCGGTCAACGTCTCGTGCAGGCGGCCCTCGGCCTCGTCGGAGAACAGCGCCGGATCGTAGGACGCCCTGGTCTGCGCGGGCACGATGCGGAGCACCCGCTGGAGCGCGGTGGTGAGCCGGTCGAACCGCTCGTCGCCGAGGAGCTTCTCGAGGTCGGCCGCGGCCTGCTCGGCGTGGGCGGGCGCGCCGGCGTGCGGCAGGACCGCACGTACGACGTTGACCGGGTGGCCCGCGTCGAGCAACGCCTGCTCGAGCCGGCGCGCCACGAACCGCGAGGCCTCCTCGAGCGCCGCCGCGGGCACCTCGACCGGCTGGTGCCGGGCGGCGACGGCAAGTCCCTCGCCGACGGTGATGGCCGCCAGACGGGGGTGGGCGCGCAGGATCGCGGTCAGCCCCAGGGCGGCCCGCCGCAGCCCGTACGGGTCCGAGCTGCCCGAGGGCACGGAGCCGATGCCGATCAGCCCGGCGAGCAGGTCCAGCCGGTCCGCCAGCGCGAGCAGCGCGCCCGGTAGGGACGCGGGCAGCCGGTCGCCCGAGGATCGCGGCAGCTCCATCTCGTGCAGCGCCTCGGCGACCGCTTCGCCCTCGCCGGCCTGCCGTGCGTACTCGCCCGCCATGACCCCGGCCAGGCTGGACAGCTCGATGACCATCTGCGAGCCCAGGTCGAACTTGGCCAGCTCGCCCGCGCGGGCCAGGGCGGCGGACTCCTCGGCCGAGAGCCGGATCCGGGCGGCGAGATCGACCGCTGTCGCGCGGATCCGCTCGGCGCGGTCGGCCATGGAACCGAGCCGCTCCTCGAACGTCAGCTTGTCCAGGCCCCGCTTCAGCTCCTCGGGCGGCACGCGTAGATCGGCCCGGTAGAAGAACGCCGCGTCCTCATAGCGAGCGCGGAGCACTGCCTCGTTGCCGGCCCGTACGGCGGCGTGGTCGCACGCGCCGTTGGCCATCGTCACGAAGTGCGGCAGCAGCACACCGTCCCGGTCCCGTACGGGCAGGTAGCGCTGGTGCTTTCTCATCACCGTGGTCAGGATCTCGGCCGGCAGCTCGAGGTATTTCGGATCGAACGCCCCGAGGATCGGGATCGGCTCCTCGACGAGGTTCGTCACCTCGTCGATCACGCCGCGCTCGCCGATCGGATCGATGCTCCCGCCCACGCCGGCCGCAAGCTGCGCGGCGCCGGCCAGGATCCGCTCCCGCCGGCGGCCGGCGTCCGGCTCTATGCCGCGTGACCGGAGCGTGCCCAGGTGCTCGGCGGCCGAGGCGACGGCGACGTGCGGCTCGGCTGCCGTGCGGTGTACGGCCGTGACCCTGCCGGCCGGCGTCCCGGAGACCGAGAACGGCACGACCTCGTCCCCGAGGAGCGCGACGATCCAGCGGATCGGGCGGGCATAGGAGAGCCCGGCCGCGTTCCAGCGCATGTTCTTGTCCGCCCGCAGCCCCGTGACGATCCCGGGCAGCAGCGCGCTGAGCACCTCGGCCGCGGGGCGTCCCCGCACCTGCTTGACGTAGCCGACGTACTCACCGCCGTTGAAGGTCAGCGTCCGCAGCTGCGCGACCTCGATGCCCTGGCCCCGGGCGAACCCGAGCGCCGCCTTGGTCGGGGCTCCGTCGGCGCCGTAGGCGCCCGACAGACGGGGGCCGCGGACGGTCTCCTCGGTGTCGTCCTCTCCTGGCGCGATGTCGTCGACGAACGCCACGATCCGGCGTGGGGAGGACATCACCTGGATCTCGCCGTGCCGCAGCCGGGTCTCGCCCAGGCGCTTGGCGAGGGCACCGCGGACGGCGTCCGCCACCCGCACCACCTCGGCCGGCGGCAGCTCCTCGACGCCGATCTCGAAGGCCAGCGGCGACGGGACTTCGATGCCGGGGTGCGACGGGGACGGCTCTCGGTCCGGCTCGGCCGCCGGCCCGGCCGTGGCCACGCCGAGCGGGTGGCCGAGTTCGGCCCGGCGGGCTACCCACAGCTCCGCGACGTCACGGGCGAGCGCGCGCATGCGGGCGAAGGCGCGGGCACGCTCGGTGGTCCCGATGGCGCCGCGGGCGTCGAGCACGTTGAAGGCGTGCGAGCACTTCAGGACATAGGAGTGCGCGGGCACCGGGAGCCGGGCCTCGATCATCCGCCGGGCCTCGGCCTCGGCCGCTTCGAAGATCTGCCGGTTGGTCTCGATGTCGGCGTCGTCGAGGTAGTAGCGGCTCATCTCGTACTCGGCCTGGCCGAAGGCCTCGCCGTAGGACATGCCGGGCGCGTAGGCGATGTCCTTGAAGTGCGAGACGCCCTGGAGCGCCATGATGATGCGCTCCATGCCATAGGTGATCTCCACTGAGACCGGGTCCAGCGGAAGGCCGCCGGATTGCTGGAAGTAGGTGAACTGTGTGATCTCGAGGCCGTCCAGCCACACCTCCCAGCCCAGCCCCCAGGCGCCGAGGGCGGGCGAGGCCCAGTTGTCCTCCACGAACCGCACATCGTGGGCGTCCAGGTCGATCCCGAGGACGGCGAGACTGCCGAGGTAGAGCTCCTGCGGGTCGCCGGGCTCCGGTTTGAGCACGACCTGGAACTGCGTGTGGGTCTGCAGCCGGTTGGGATTGTCGCCATAGCGCGAGTCGTCCGGCCGGACGCTCGGCTCGACGTAGGCCACCCGCCATGGCTCGGGACCGAGCACCCGCAGCGCGGTCGCCGGGTTCAGGGTGCCGGCGCCGACCTCGGTGTTCATCGGCTGGACGATGACACACCCTTGATCGGCCCAGTACTGCGTCAGCCGCATCAGGGCCTCTTGCATCGTCAGCATGACCTCGAGCCTATCGACCCGAGTGGCCTAGAGGCCGCGGACGACCCCGAGCTCGACTCCACCGACGATCCGGCCGCGCAGCAGCTCGGTGAGCCGGTCGGCCACGCGCTGGACCGTGGCCCTCTCGTCGGCGTCACCGGCGAGGGTGAACCGGACCGAAAGCTCGGCGGTGCTGCCGGGGGCGACCCGGATGCCGGTCACCCCCTGCTCGGTGCCGAAGGCCGCCTCGACCGCGGCCAGCACCTCGGGGTCCTCGTGCGGGGGCGGGATCGGCTTGCCCTCCGCGAAGAGGTAGAGCCGGTAGCCGTCGATCGCGAAGGGCACCGGCCCGGCGACATCGATCACCAGCGCGTCGGCCTTCTCGTCGAGCACCGCCTGGCACGCCTCCTCGGAATAGACCGCGACCGGGCGTGCGTCAGGCCGCCACAGCGCCATGGTCTCCAGGGAGGTGAAGCCGAGCAGGCCCTTCCTGCCGTCGGCCCCGATCAGGGTTGGGAGAGCCATCTCACTCTCCTTCTCCCGGCGTAGCCCACCGGTCGCGCCCTCTTCCTTTTCGGTGAGGACCGCGACGACCGGCACGAGCAGCCGGGCACCGACAAGCTCGGCGATCACTGTGTGCTCGCCGACACGCCCCGCGGCGTAGGCGGTGAGCGCCGCACCCAGCCGAGGGTCGGCGCCGCCATCGTCCGCGGGGAACTGAGATTGAGGAATGGTCCGTCCGGCCACGCACAGAGGGTATAACCATCTGTGCGTACGGAGGGTGTTATTCTGGATACTCTCCGCACTTGAGCCAGTGACCCGGCGGCCCCGCGTCCTCCATGGTGTCGCAACTCACCCCGACGCGGGTCGGGCGGTCAGCCGAGGTCGACGATGGCGGCGGCGGTGCCACCGCCGGACGGGCCCTGGTGCACGGCGGCCACCGAGACGAAGACGGCCGGGTCCCCGGTGACGGCCGCCGTCACCCCGCCGACGCAGGCCTTGATCTGCCGGTGCCAATGGACGTCGGAGTCGTCGAGCATGATGTTGCGCCGGCCGCGCACGAACCCGCTCGGGTCGGCCTCGCACTTCAGGAAGAGGTTGACGAGCCGGTCCCCCAGGTCGCTGTGGTGCGGACGCTCGGGCAGGTCGAGGCCGGCACTGCGGATGGCCGCCCAGAGCCCGTCTGCGTCCAGGGCATCGCGCATCACATCGTGGCCGGCGCGATAGCGGCCGCCGATGCCACGGACATTGCCGACCACGACGATCTGCGCGCGGTCCAGTTCGACCCCGGACGAGCACGAGGCGACCGAGGAGTAGAGCGAGAGGTCCGTGTGGATCTGCCGGGGGTCCGGCATCTCGATCTCTCCCAGTGCCACGGCGACGCCGAGTGCGGTGGTCGAGTTGGAGATGTCCATCGACTTGAGCGTGTCCTCGATGACGACGCTCTGGCCGCGCCGCTTCGCATCGTTGATCGTGTCGAGCGTGAGCAGCGGCGTCTTGGTCTGGACGTAGTGGACGTCGGCCGGGTCCAGGATGCCGGCGGTCTTCATGGCCTCTCGCACGCCGTCGGCGACCTTCTCGACCATCGACGGCCGGCCGATGTCCTCGGGCAGGATCACCTCGCTCATCGCGACGCCCACCGAGACCCGTGGCTCGTCGGACGCCGGGACCGTGGCCGGATCGAGGCCTGCGAAGATCGTGGCGTGCGGGCTCAGCACCCCGTCCGTACCGCCTGACCAGACCAGCGGCACCTGTGCGACCTCGTCGGCGCTGCGGGTCCCCTTGGTCAGCAGCACCTCCCGGAAGGCCCGGTCGGCCAGGATGCGGGTGTAGTCGTTCACTCCCCCGTTGCCCTCGGTCTTGCCGACCACGGCGAGCACCCGGTCGGCCTCTATCACCCCGTCGTCGATCAGCCGGGCGAGACCGGAGGCGTCGGTGACGCTCTCGATGGGGACCTTCCGTACTTCGATGGGATCGGGCACGACGACTCCTCAGTGGCCGGGTTCAGCGAGTCCTTTTCAGTGATCGGTTACCCTCCGCGCCGGCCATTGTCGCGGTTCCCGGGGTGCGGGATCCGGCCGAAGGCGGCCACGTCTCCGGCGCGTCTCAGCGCAACCGGGCGAGCCGCTGGACCGCCTCGTCGATGACACCCTCCCGCTTGCAGAAGGCGAACCGGACGAAATGCCTGCCGGCCTCGGCGCGGTCGTAGAAGACCTGGGTGGGGATCGCCACCACCCCGGCCTTCTCGGGCAGTGCCCTCGCCAGCTCGAAACCGTCGGTGAAGCCCAGCGGCCGGATGTCGGCCTGCACAAAGTAGGTGCCCTGCGGGCGATAGGTGGTGAACCCGGCCGCGTCGAGGCCGGTGATGAGCCGGTCGCGCTTGGCTTCGAGCGACTTGCGGAGCTCCTCGACCCAGGCCGCCTCGTTGCCGAGCGCGTAGGCCACGGCGCGCTGATAGGGCGCGCTGGCGGTGTAGGTCAGGAACTGCTTGACCGTCTGTACGGCCCGTACGTATGGTGCGGGGGCCGTCAGCCAGCCGGTCTTCCACCCGGTCACCGAGAAGGTCTTGCCGGCCGACGAGATCGAGACCGTGCGCTCACGCATGCCGTCCAGGCTCGCGAGCGGGATGTGCTCGGCGCCGTCGTAGGTCAGGTATTCGTACACCTCGTCGGTCACGGCCACCAGGTCGCGCTCCCGGCACACGGCGGCGATCGCCTCGAGCTCGTCCCGGGTGAAGACCGTGCCGGCCGGGTTGTGCGGGGAGTTCACCAGGATCAGCCGGGTCCGCGGCCCGACGGCCGCGCGGAGCTCCTCGGGGTCGAAGGTGAACCGGCCGCCTTCGGGGCGCAGGGTGACCGGCCGCCGGACGGCTCCGCCGAGCGCGATCGCGGCCGCGTACGAGTCGTAGTAAGGCTCGAAGACGATCACCTCGTCACCGGGCTCGGCGAGCGCGAGGATCGTCGCGGCGATGGCCTCGGTCGCACCGACCGTCACCAGGACCTCGGTGTCCGGGTCGTAGGAGAGCCCATAGCGGTCGGCCCGCTGAGTGGTGATGGCCTGCCGGAGCTCGGGGATTCCGGCGCCGGGAGGATACTGGTTGCCCCCGGAACGGATCGTCTCGACGGCGACCTCGAGCATGGCCGCAGGCCCCTCGGAGTCCGGGAAACCCTGCCCGAGATTGATGGCCCCGGCCCTGGTGGCCAGCGCGGACATCTCGGCGAAGATGGTCGTACCGAAGCTGCGCATGCGTTCGACAAGAGGTTCGCTCACAGGACAAAGCCTAACCACGGGCCCCAGCCGCCGGCCCGTGAGCGATGCGACACTGGGGCCAGCGAGAGGAGTGCTCACCATGCGCGTGGCGATGTGCCAGATCCCCGTCGGCGACGATCCCAAGGACAACCTCGAACGGATCCGGGAGGCTCTTGCCGAGACGGCGGACGCCGATCTGGCGGTCTTCCCCGAGGCCGCACAGGTGCGGTTCGGCAATGACCTCGCGGCGGTGGCCGAGCCCCTCGACGGCGTGTTCGTCGCGGAGCTGCGCAAGGCGGCGCGCGAGCACCGTACGGCCGTGATCGCCGGCGTGTTCGAGCCCTCGGCTGACGGGCGGGTCTACAACACCGCCGTGGCCATCGACGCCGACGGTTCGCTGGCCGGCAGCTACCGCAAGATCCACCTGTTCGACGCCTTCCGCTTCCGGGAGTCCGCGACCGTGGCGCCGGGGGACGAGCCGGTGGTCGTCGAGCTCGCCGGCGCCAAGATCGGCCTGGTCACCTGCTACGACATCCGCTTCCCGGAGCTGGCCCGGGCCCTCGTGGACCGGGGCGCCGAGGTCCTGGTGATCATCGCGGCGTGGGCCCAGGGGGTCTACAAGGAGGAGCACTGGACCACGCTCGCCAAGGCCCGGGCGATCGAGAACACGACCTGGGTGGCGGCCGTGGACCGCGCGCCGGACCTCACCGACCCGCCCCGGGGCGGGCGGACCGGCGTGGGCCGCAGCCTGCTCATCGACCCCATGGGAGTCGTGCACGCCGACCTCGGCCCTGACCCGGCCGTCCGGGTCCTCGACCTGGATCTCGCTGCCGCCGCCGAGGTTCGTGCCACCATCCCCTCACTGTCACACCGGCGCACCGACCTGTTCTAGCGTCAGTCGCGCTGGCCGAGCATGGCCCGCGTCGCCTCGTCCACGATGTCGCGCATCACCCGTTCGGCCACGGCGGCGTCTCCGGACTGCACCGCCTGCGCGACCTCGGCGTGCCACCGGATCGCCGAGGGTTCGGGGACCGCGGGCATCAGGTGGTGGTGAGTACGGCCGGCGAGGACCTCGGCGACCACGTCGGTGAGCGCCCCCAGCATCTCGTTGCCGGAGGCCTCGAGCAGCGTGCGGTGGAACAGGACGTCCGCTTCGAGGTAGGCCTCCAGGTCACCGGATCTGCCGTGCACCGCCATCTGGATGACGGCGCCGGTCAAGGCGCCGCACTGCTGTGGGGTGGCGTGCTGCGCCGCGAGACCCGCCGCCAGCGGTTCCACGCCGCGACGCAGCTCGCTCAGGGAACGGAGCTGCCCGTCGCGACCCTCGCCGTCGAGCCGCCACCGGATGATCCGCGGATCGAACAGGTTCCATGACGAACGCGGCGCCACGATCACGCCGACGCGCCGCCGGCTGGTCACCAGGCCCATCGATTCGAGGACCCGGATCGCCTCGCGGACCACAGAGCGCGACACCCCGAACCGAGCCTCCAGCTGCTCGATCCTGAGCACCTCGCCGGCGGTGAGGCGCCCGGAAGCGATGACTGCGCCGAGCTGGTCCAGCACGTTGCCGTGCAGCCCAGTAATGGTCAGGTCTTTGTCGGCCACAGTGACCAATCCTCGCATGCGGGTTACTCCCGGCTCCGGCACCGTGAGCCAAAGGTATGACTTATAGCTCTCACCTCTTGTTAAAAGCTGACAATTACTGCCACACTGTCGCGAACTTCGCGAGCCCCCGTCCCCCCGCGCCGGGCCACCCCTTACCCGGAGCCGCGGTAGTCGCAGGAGAGTCCCATGAACCCCACCCTCATCGCGCTCGCCGGATCGAGCCATGCCTCGAGCGGCCGGCTGGTCCCGGCCGCCCTGGTCGGCATCGCCGTCATCGTCGTGTTGATCACACAGTTCAAGCTGCACCCCTTCCTTGGCCTCACCCTCGGGTCGCTCGCCGTCGGCGCGATCGCCGGGCTGCCGATGGCCGACACCGTCAAGAGCTTCACCGACGGGTTCGGCAGCACGGCGGCCGGGGTCGGGACCCTCATCGCGCTCGGCGCGATGTTCGGCAAGCTGCTCGCCGATTCGGGCGGAGCCGACGAACTGGTCGACACGATCGTCGGCCGGTCCAGCACGCGGACACTGCCATGGGCGATGGCCCTGGTCGGCGCCCTCATCGGCCTGCCGATGTTCTTCGAGATCGGCCTCGTCCTGCTGATGCCGGTCGTCTTCCTCGTGGCCCGCCGGTCCGGTCTGTCCATCGTCCGTGTCGGAGTGCCGGCCCTCGCGGGCCTTTCGGCCATGCACGGGCTCGTGCCTCCCCACCCTGGTCCCCTCGTGGCGGTCGACGCGCTCAAAGCCGACCTCGGCCTCACCCTGGGCCTCGGTGTGCTGGTCGCCGTGCCCACCGTCGCCATCGCCGGCCCGCTGTTCGCCAGGTACGCCTCGCGCTGGGTCGACGTCCCGGCACCGGAACTGTTCAACACCTCGCGGGCCGAAGGCGACGATGCACGGCGCCCGACGTTCGGCGTCACGCTCGCCACTGTCCTGCTCCCGGTCGTACTCATGATGGGCAAGGCCCTCGCGGACATCTTCGCCGCCGAGGGCAACGCCGTCCGTACGGTGCTGGACCTTCTCGGCACGCCGCTGGTCGCGCTGCTCATCGCGGTCCTGATCGCGATGTTCACCCTCGGCCGCGGCGCGGGCATGGACCGGCACGCCGTCGCCAAGTCACTCGAGCAGTCGCTGCCGCCCATCGCCGGCATCCTGCTGATCGTGGCGGCCGGCGGCGGCTTCAAGCAGACTCTGATCGACACCGGCATCGGCAAGCTCGTCGCCGACTGGGTGCAGAGCAGCGGGCTGTCGGTCCTGCTGCTGGCCTGGCTGGTCGCCGTGCTGATCAGGCTCGCCACGGGTTCCGCGACCGTCGCGACCGTGACCGCGTCCGGGATCCTGGCGCCGCTGGTGGTTCACCTGAGCGCCGGCGAGACCTCCCTGCTGGTCCTTGCCATCGGCGCCGGCTCCCTGTTCTTCTCACACGTCAACGACGCGGGCTTCTGGCTGGTCAAGGAGTACTTCGGGCTGTCGGTGGGCCAGACCCTCAAGTCCTGGTCACTGATGGAGACGCTGATCTCGGTGTGCGGCCTGGTGTTCGTACTAGCGCTCAGCGTGTTCGTCTGACGGACCGGGTGCGCCGCCCAGCGTGCGGAGGCGCTCGTGGCGGGCCGCCAGCCGCCGGTGAGCGTCGGCGCCGATCAGGCCCGACATCTCACTGGCCACGGCCCGGGCCACCCGGGCGCAGAACTCCTGCGGTTCATCCGCGGCGTCGGGCCACTCGGGCACGACGACATCGACGATGCCGTCGCGGAGCAGATCCCGCGATCGCACGCCCTGTGCGCCGGCCATCTCCGCCGCCCGGTCCGTGGTCCGGTGGACTATCGCCGACGCTCCCTCGGGGGGCAGCGGAGACAGCCAGGCGTGCTCGGCACAGATCACCCGGTCGGCCGGCAGCAGTGCCAGCGCGGCCCCGCCCGTCCCCTCCCCGAGCAGCAGGGACGTGGTTGGCGTCGGCATCGAGATCAGCTCCGTCAGGCAGCGCGCGATCTCGCCCGCAAGTGCCCTCTCCTCGGCGGCGGCGGACAGGGCGGCGCCCGCCGTGTCGATGACGGTGAGGACCGGCAGCGCCAGCTCGGCGGCCAGCCGCATCCCGCGCCGCGCCACCCGCAGCCCGCCCGGGCCGAGGCCCGCGGCGCGCCGGCCGGCCCGGTCCTGCCCCAGCACGACGCAGGAGACCGGGCCGAAGGACGCGAGCGCCAGCAGCAGCCCCGGATCCGTCTCGCCCTCGCCGGTGCCCGAGAGAACGGTCACATTTCCGGCGCTCCGCCGCAGTACATCGCGTACGCCCGGCCGGTCTGGCCGCCGGGAACGTTCGATCGACTCCCAGGCGGGCACATGGCCTCCTGCGGAGCGGGGATGCCCCGATTCCACCGGAGCATCGCCGGGGTGTCCCCGCTGCGCCGCCTCGCGGGCGCACAGCACCTCGAGCGCCCGGTCGGCGACGTCGCGTAGGTCGTCCACACTCACGACCGCGTCGATGACGCCGTGGGCGTGAAGGTTCTCGGCCGTTTGCACGCCCGGCGGGAACGGCTCATCGCGCAGCGCCTCGTACACCCGCGGACCCAGGAACCCGACGAGCGCGCCGGGCTCGGCCGCGGTGATGTGCCCGAGTGAGCCGAACGAGGCGAGGACGCCCCCGGTCGTCGGGTGACGCAGGTAGGTGAGGTACGGAAGGCCCGCCGCGCGATGCCGCATCACCGCCGCGGAGATCTTGGCGAGCTGCGCGAAGGCGATCGTGCCCTCCTGCATCCGTACGCCCCCGGAGGCCAGGGCCGCGAGCAGCGGGAACCCTTCCGCGGTGGCCCGCTCGACGGCGCGGACGATGCGCTCCGCGGCCGCGACCCCGATCGACCCCGCGAAGAAGGAGTATTCACTCACGATCACCCCCACCTGGCGACCGGCCAGTGTCGCCTCACCGGTGATGACCGCCTCGTCATAGCCGGTACGGGCGCGCATGGCCGCCAGCTCGTCCTCATAGCGGGACCCCGGCGTGGCCCCGGACCCGGAGGGCAGTTCGTCAGGAGGCCGGTCCCAGGACGTGTAGCTGCCGGCGTCGAGCACACGGCGCACGAGGGTCCGGGCGTCCGCGCGGGTGGTCATGAACCCATTTCATCAGACTGGTTCAGCCGCCGGCGGTCACGCGGCGATCACCGCGGATCGGCTCTCTGGACCTGGCGTGGCAGTATGCCGATGTGGTGACGAACGGGGGCTCCTATGCCGCGCTGGCGGAGCGGGTGCGGGCTCTGCCGCCGTCGTGCGGGACTGTACGGGTGGTCGCGGTCGACGGGTTCAGCGGATCGGGAAAGTCGACCTTCGCCGCCGGGCTCGCGCTGGCTCTGGGCTCCGCGCCCGTGGTCGGATCCGACGACTTCCCGGTGCCATGGGACGGTGATCCCCTGACCTGGTGGGCGCCGGTGGTCGCCCAGGTGCTCGAGCCGCTCGCGGCGGGCCGGCCCGGGGCCTACCGGCACTACGACTGGCACAGCGGCGCCTATGGCGACCGGATCGAGATCCCCGTCTGTCCCGTACTCCTGCTCGAGGGGGTGGGCGCCGCGTGGCGGGACTCGCCGGCCGCGTTGCGGGTCTGGCTGGGTGCACCCCGTGACCTGCGGCGCCGCCGGGCGATCGAGCGTGACGGCGCTCAGATCGCCGCGAGCTGGGATCTGTGGAGCACCCGGGAGGAGGCGCACTTCGCCGCGGACCGTACCCGGGACCGCGCGGACCTCGTCGTCGACGGCGCGCTGCTCCTGACCGGAGCACACTGAGTCATCTTTCGGCATCGAGCGCCGGTCGGTCGTGAAGGGCTGGCCGAGGCGGTCTTGTTCGCCGCTCAGCGGCGACTCCGTGCTGTGGCTCGACGACCTCGAAGGATACTTCCCCCGACCACCCGCACACGCTGGCCAGCTGGCAGAACCTGGTGAACTGCCTCAGCCACCAGGCCGGCTCGTCGGACGCCTTGAGGTCATCGAGGGCCTGAACCTCCGATCCCCCGGAGGCTCAGGCCCGTCCCCAGCGGTGGGCTACTTCCCGCCGATCTTGGCGGCGATGAACAGCACCGCGACAATGAACACGAACGTGCCGACCCACGGCGGTGTGCTGTAGTGGGCTTGGACCTTCTTACCCTCGCGTTTGTGCGGGTCTACCCAAGGCATTTGGCCTCCCCTCGCTGCGCGGATTGACGTAGGTGGCCTGACGGTACGTCGAGGTGGCGAGGAGCGCCCGACTATTAACCGGCTGTGGCCATTCGGCCGCGAACGCCAGCACAGAACGAGCTCACGACTGCGAGCAGGACACCAGACCTCGGTAGAGATCACCGGCTCGGGGCTCCGCGGTATGTCAGTTGGGGTCCCGTCCCACGAATGCCACGAGCCGGTCGTACAACGTGGGCCTGGTGGGGAAGGACTCGCGAGATGACCGCGCCGGTCTGGTCGAGCGCCCGCGACAGCCTGGCGATCGGATCGTCGCTGAGCAGGACCGTCATCATCGTCGCGCCAGCAAGGGCCATCCACCGCAGTGCTGTTTACCTCTAATACAGGGGTCTCAGTGCTTCTTGGCCCGCTCTACCATAATTTGATCTTGGCGCATCTTGATGATCGTATCGGCTGGGTAGGCGCCTTTTGACAATGTGGCGTTCGGATACACTGCCACCCTCGGGCCAAGGATGGTTCCAGGATTCAGAACCACATTGCAACCGATTTGCGCGTCATCGCCGATGATTGCTCCGAACTTTCGCAGGCCCGTGTCGATGATCTCATCGTCGATCTTGATTCTTATGGTGTCTCGCTTCTCGAATTCGGAGCGATCCTGGGTTCTCAGGACCGCATTGCTCAGCTTGGTGCCAGCGCCTAGGTTGACTCGATGCCCCAACACGCTGTCGCCTACATACGCGAAATGAGGCGCCTTTGCTTCAGGGAGCAGGAGGCAGTTCTTTGCCTCAGTGGCATGACCGAGAACACTCCCCTCCATCATGATGACGTTCGTCCGTACGTACGCGCCATGGCGGACTACAGCGCTTGAGCCGATATATGCCGGGCCGAGGATGTAGGCGCCGGGTTCCACGATGGCACCGTCACCGACAAATACTGGCCCGTCCCCTATGTATGCACCAGGCATCACGGTCCCTCTTATGATGCGCCGGTTCTGGAGTAGGCCCTCCACGAGCGGCTGGATCCTAGGCAGGACATCCCACACTATGTCTACTCCGGCAAAAATGCGATCAATACTCGGTGGAGACACGTCGAAATAATGCTTGGGGTGAAGCGTGCACATGTCTTTTCTCCGTACTCACCTATTGCGCTCGCATTGTGGAAGTCCACGACTCCAAGCCACACCGAACCGACTCATTCAAGGCGACGTCAATGCCTGACTCGGTCAGGCCGCACGCCAGCTCGCGAATGAATCCCGCATTGAAAGCATTTTCGCTGCCCAGCCTACCTTTCGGCGATGGGGCATTGTCGTTAAGCTCAATACGCTCGATTCGACCATGGTGGGCGATGTGCGCAATAGCAGAGGATGCATTGGGTTCCCCTCGGACCACGGTGACCGCCGGCAATATTCCGGCCCTCTCACTAAGCCCGATCACGTCCGCAACCGACATCTGCTCAGTGACCTTCAATCCCGCCCCTCCGGCGAAGTCGCGAAGTTCCGGATAGTTGCATAGGTAGACATCTATGAGGCCTGAAGAGAACACGCTCTTCAGTGCATCGCCGGCACGTTGGTAATCGAAGGGCCTAAACCGACCGTGATCGATACAAATGACAGTCCTTGCGGGAAGCGCCTCGAGAGCGTCTCGCAGATCTTGGTATAGATGGGTTCGGAAGTATCCCGAGATGTAGATAAGACCTCCGCGTTTCGTTTCCCTCGCAAGCGGATCTATGATCTGCCGCCAGCCGAGACTGTCCAGGCTTCCTCTATGCGTGAGCGTCGTGACAGGTCGCCCGTCCGGTTGCACAAGATGGATAGAGACTCCGCACTGGGAATGTTTCTGTGCGACTTCGTAGAGTTTTTTAATCCATCTTTCCTTTTCCAGCCGCTGCTTTAGATCCTTAGTGAACGCATCGTCGCCCAGGCGAGTGAACAGGTAACTGCGCCGGCTCTTATCCATGTTGTAAAGGAACCGGCCCACCCATGCGGCCGAGCCCCCGGCGTCCATGCCGATGGAGTCGAGAACGCTGAACTCGCCCTCCTCGAGGAGGTTAACGTCTACCGGCTGGAGCCGTATGTCCAGATAAACTCCCCCAACAATTGCGAATGCCGGATTGCTCTTATCTCGAAGCTGTTGGAGTCGACACTCGAGCGACGGTCGATGGATCCCTCCGACCGATCTCCAAGTGGGGGTGATTATGTCAGCATTTCGACGCAAAAGAGGCCTAATTCTTGCTGGGAGCAGATTCTTGCCCAACCACACCAATACTCGGAATATAGGTCTAGAGAAGCGCCGCACGAGAACGGGACTGATCGCAAAAACCGTAGCGGTGACCAGGCCATAGAATATGGCGCCGAACGGATGAGAAGGAGGTGGCAACATATTATCGCACCCCCCGTCCGGCTTTGATATCAGCCATGCGTGTTCACCCCGAGAGTATCCGTAAAGGAACAACGGGGATCAGCGTTGACCGCATCAGGCCAGGGTGACCGGTACCCCGCTTTCCTCTGAACTCTCTTTTCTGATCGGCGATCTCCGAAGCTCGCCCGGTAGCACAGTGTGTCGAGGTCCGCGATGCCGGGGACCAAT
>JAOPYH010000448.1 GCA_025964715.1 Streptosporangiaceae bacterium
CTGCTGCAGCAGGTCACGGTCAAGCTGACTCAGTTCGTCACGAACCTGAAGACGATGCAGCAGATCATGCAGAAGCTCGTCCAGACCTTCCAGCAGTTCAACAAGGAACTGCAGACGACCAATCAGACGATCGTTCAGCTGACCCAGTCCATCCGCCAGGCCGACGACATCAACAACCAGTTCGAGACCGACCTCGGCACCACCACCGACCAGCTCTACCAGCTGCAGCAGCAGATCGTCTACGTGACCCAGTCGCTGCTGGACATGGAGCAGATGGAGACCTGGGCGGCCCAGGAATTCTCCTGGATGGGCATCGACGCGCAGCAGGCCGGCAAGGAGATCGACCAGGCCATGCAGCAGGCCGGCAAGGCGGTCGACAAGCTGGATGAGTCGGTCAAGAAGCTGATCGACGACCTGGAAAAGCTGATCAAGCTGATGCAGCAGGCCGGCCTCTCCGGTGGCGGCGGTGGTGGTGGCGCGGGTGGCGCGGGCGCGTCGGTCGGCGCGTCCGCGGTTGCCGGCCTGACCGGGTCCAGTGGTATCGCCTCGGCCTCGCCGTCGCAGAAGACCACGCAGGCCGGCCAGGACTTCACTCAGGGCTTCGTCAACGGCATCCAGTCCAACGCCAGCGGCGCCACCGCCGCCGCCGCGGATCTCGGCTCGAGCTCGGTGTCGTCCACCGCGAACGCCATCGGCGCGGCGTCCTACTCCCGCCGGTTGCACGAGATCGGCCGCTGGTTCGTCGAGGGCTTCTGGCGCGGCATGCGCGATGAGGAGCGCGAGTGTCGCAAGGTCTGCGAGGAGGTCACCCAGGTCGCGGTGCACACCTTCCAGGCGACCAGCTCCCTCAACGCGCAGTACAACACCGGCGTTCTGTACGGCCGGAACCTGGCCAACGGCATCGTCAGTCAGATCAACGCGGTGAAGCTGGCCTCGGGCAAGTTGGCCCAGGCCGCCACCTCCGAGGCCACCGCGCAGCTGGCCAAGATGGGCCTGGTCGGCCAGGCCGGCTCCGGCGCCCAGATGCCCGAGCCGGCGAACATCATCACCCCTGGCTCGGGTCCGGCGCAGTCCGGTGGCGGCAAGCACTGCGTTCATGAGCACCGGCTCTACATCGACGGCCGAGAGATCCGGGACATGACCGACAAGCAGGTGGCGAAGGCCTTGGACCGCCTCACTGACATGTATAGCCAGCAGAAGCGGTGACGACAGAAGAACGCCCCGAAGCGCCATTGCTTTGGAGTTCGGATCTGCCGTGACTTCGGGTCTGACAACTAAATCGTGGGGGGCTAAGCGATGAGCAACACTGTCACGCTGCGCCCGAACGGCACCGCCCAGCAGGGTTCCTGGTCGGTTGTGGGCGCGGCCAGCGCGGCGGTCGCGCTCAGTGACAACACCGACTCCACCTATGTGCAGCTGACCCCTCGCTGCCGGCTGGACATCGACCGGATGCGGGTGACCGTCCCGGCGCCCACCCTGCCGGCCGGGGCGCAGATCAGCTCGGTGGGCATCCGGATGCGGATCCAGACCGTGGTGTGGCCAGCGCCGCAGCCGCAGTGTCTGGGCTGGTTCCGCTGCCACCGGCCGCCCAACATCATCACGGCGATCATCGACCTGATCCTGCTGCTGCTGTTCGGCTGGCGCTGCCCGCAGCAGCCCACCGTCGTCTGGGTCACCCAGCAGTTGCAGAACCAGACCAGCGACCCCTCGGGCAAC
Source organism: Streptosporangiaceae bacterium (assembly GCA_025964715.1). Taxonomy (GTDB): domain Bacteria; phylum Actinomycetota; class Actinomycetes; order Streptosporangiales; family Streptosporangiaceae; genus Actinomadura_C. The sequence continues at coordinate 1,717 of JAOPYH010000448.1, forward strand.
CCGTGGACGCTGGCCTCGTTCAACAACTTCGAGGTCAACATCGGCCGCGATGACGTCTACGCCAACCCTCTGCGCGTGTCAGAGGTCTACGTGGACGTGGTCTACACCCAGCAGTCCGCGGTGACCGTCACCGGCCCCACCGGCACCATCACCAACACCTGTCGGCCCACGGTGACCTGGTCCTACACCCAGCCGGACGCCAACCCGCAGAGCAAGTATCAGGTGGCCGTCTACACCGCCGCGCAGGTGGCCGCGATCGGTTTCGTGCCGTTCGTGTCCACCCCGCTGCAGGCCTCGGGCTGGATATTTGGCACCGACCTGCAGTGGACGCTGAACCAGGACATCACCAACGGCAACTACGCCGCCTATGTGCAGGTGGCCCAGACCTGGCCGGGCACTGGCGACTTCATCGGCCCCTATGACGACCAGACCTGGACCCAGTCCATCTCCGGCGCGCCGAACGCGGTGCTGTCCTCGGCGGTGTTCGACGCGACCTACAACCGGGTCACGCTGACCGTCACCCCCGGCTCGGGCGCCTCAACCTACGCCTTCGCGGTGCAGTGCTCGAGGGACTCCGGCATCACCTGGGGCCCGGTGCGCGGCGCGCTACTACTGACCGCCACCGGCGGGTCCATGACGGTCTATGACTGGCAGGCGCCGCTCAACGTGCCCAGCCAGTACCGGGTGTTGGCCTACGGACAGACCGGGTCGCTGCTATTCGCGGCGGCCGGCTATTCGAATGTGCTGTCCGTGACGCCCCAGGTCAACGTGTTCTGGATCAAAGACATCTTCGATCCGACGATGAATACGCCGCTGCCGGTGAAGTATCAGGGCGACTCGGTGACGCGGCGCCGGATCCAGGGCACTTTCGAGGTGCTCAGTGGTGATTTGACCACGCAGAAGATAGTGGTCAATGGGCCCATGTACGGCATCGAGGGCACCCTCACGCTGACGTTCAACACTCAGCAGCCGGCGGATTACTGGGCGGCATTCCAGCGCGCCGATCAGTCCGGGCACGTGCTGCTTATGCAGTACCCGAGCGGGGAGCAGCACTTCGTGCTGTTCGGGCCGGGCGCGGTCGGGTCGGACATGACCTGGACCTACGAGTACCAGCCGAATTACCGCGAGGTCACGGTGTCCTACACCGAGGTCGCGGAGCCCCCGATCACCTCCTAGGAGGTCCCGTGCAGCCCACCTCGCTGGCCTTCCAGACCGCCGTTCAGGGCTCGCACCACTCGGTCTGCCTGGTCAACGTGATCCAAAAGGGCCAGGTCGTGATGCAGCTCCCGATCGTGGACGGGACGGTGACCGCGGACCGCACCTCGGCGCAGATGCGGTCGTTCACCCTCACGCTCGGCGACCCGGACGGGTCGCTGACGCCGAAGGACATGACCTCCCTATTGGCCCCGTTCGGCAGCATGTGCCAGATATTTCGCGGCGTGCGGATTTCCACGGTTTCCGCAGTGGTGGATCTGGACAACACCGCCGCGGCTTTCAATCAGGGCACCAATAACGGCACTACTGGCGATCCGGCCACAGGCCACCTCATTCTCGCGTGGGGCAGTATCTAGGAGCGCTCACTAAATGGGTAATGGTATTGCCACTTTCGCAAAGGGCAGATTCGTTCAATGGAGTACGGTGTCGGCCGGCTCCGACGCCATTCTGGTCATTCTGCTCAAGAGCACCGGTCTGGTCGCCGACGCCACCATGAAGAACTACGCCACCGTGGCCGCGGTACTGGCTGGCGGCAACGTGGAGTGCGACTTCAGCAACTATGCCCGGAAAATCTTCACCACCGGACTGACCATCACCGTGAGCACCGGCGCGTCCACCGCGACGCTGTCGATGTCGAACTACACCTGGAACGCCGCCGGCGGCGCTGCCAACAACACCATCGGCAAGCTGATCACCGCCTACCGCCCGACGTCGACCAGCACCGACGCGCAGTGCATCCCGATGACGTATCACGACTGCACCGCGACAACCACCGGGTCTGACCTGCTGGTGTCGATCGCCAGCACCGGCCTGGCCCTGGCGTCCTAGATGCCCTACCCGATCGAGTTCCTGGACTACGCCGGCATCTACACGGACTTCACGCAGGCCAACAACACCGGCCAGCCGCTGACCGTCGGATCCAACGGCACCTACGGTGACCTGCGCGTCTGCGTCGTCATGGCGTACTTCAACAACAACAGCGGCACCGGAACTTTCAGCACCTGGACCTGGTCGACGCCGACCGGTTGGGCGATCAAGTACGACAACGTCGTCAACGACTCCGCCGCAGACACCTCGATGCGTTTGACCATCTTCACGATGCCGCTGACCCCGACGTCGGTGGACTCGCCGGGCCCGACGCCGACGTTCGTCGGCAGCTTCGGCTTCGCCTACGCCAGTTCCGCGCAGTTCACCGTGCGCAACGTGCTGCTCTCGCAGTCGTTCTCGCCGTCCCGAGCACAGGGGATCGACACCAGTTCGACCACCCTCACGCCGACAGCGCCGAGCATCTCGGTGCCCGCCAACGGCACCGAGGTGGCGATCTGGTTCCTGGGCGGCACCTACGACATCACCACCCCGCCCGGTGGCATGACCAGGATCGGAGAGGACTCGGAGGCCTTCACCAACGGGGTCTTCGCGCAGACCTTCACCACGGCGGGCTCCTCCGGCTCCAAGTCGATCACGCTGACCGGCACCGCGCCCGCCTACGGGGTCATCGCCTTCGCGCTGACGCAGAACCCGGACGTCGCGGTCACCATCGGCACCGCGACGTCCAACGAGGTGGACACCGCCGGCGTCGTTACCCCGGCGCTGCAGAACCTGGTCAGCTTCCAGATCGGCACCGCGGTGGCCGAGCAGGACACCGCGAACCAAGTAGCCACCCCACTGACCGGATTCCGGATCTCCCCGCCGCTGGCCCTGCCGCAGTCACCGATCACCAACTCAGTGATCCACTGGGACCAGACCACGCTGGGCGCCGGCTCCACGGTGACCGTGGAGACCTCGGTCGATAACGGCGTCAGCTGGCAGGTGGCCGACAACGACGCGCCCATCCCGCGACTGCTCTACGGCTACAACACGGCCACCACGGTGATCAGCCGGGTGACGCTGTACCGGGCAAACATCACCGACCCGACGCCGCGAGTGGCCAACCTCGAGGTCCGGGTGGCCACCGACTCCAGCCAGAACGAGCTGGTCAGCCTCGGCGTCTTCTACATCACCAGCACCGACATCTTGGTCTCCGGCGGCACCGGCTCCGGCTCGGCCAGCGGCGGCGGCGGCGGCACCGGCGTGACCGGTTCCGGCGGTGGCGCCACCGGGGGTGGGCTGACCATCCAGTTGTCCGGAGTGGACCAATCCCGCCAGGTCAGTAGGAATACCTGGCAGGACGTCTACTACATCCCGGCGAACACCAACTACGCGACGGCCATCCAGCAGATCATCGACAACCGGCTGCCGAACCTGCAGTTCAACTTCCAGTCCACGCCGCTGGTCACTCCGAAGATCGTCCTGGGCACCCAGCTGGGCAACGATCCGTGGCAGGACGCGCAAGACATGGCCACCGCGATCGGTTTCGAACTGTTCTTCGACGCCGCCGGTGTGTGCACCTTGCGGGAGGTGCCTGACCCGGCCACCGGGCAGTCGGTGTGGACCTTCACTGACGCGGCCAACCCCACCATCGCCACCCTGGACCGCACGCTGACGGACCAGACCACGTTCAACTACGTGATCGTCTACGGCGAGTCGGTCAACAACGCGGTGCCGGTCCAGGCCATCGCCTTCGACAACGACCCGAACAGTCCCACGTACTACTTGGGCCCCTACGGGATCGTCTCGACCACCTTCCAGTCCGCGATGATCACCACCACCGCGCAGGCGCAGGCGGCGGCCAACGCGCTACTGCTGGCAGTCAAGGGCGCCAGCGAGAACGTCGCGCTGACCGTGGTGCCCAACCCGGCACTGGAGCCCGGTGACGTGGTGACGGTGAACGTGGCCGACGCGCAGGTGTCCGGCACGTTCCTGATCAACGACATCCAGACGCCCCTCAGCGCGGCTATGGGTCAGACCCTGACCGTGTACCGCCAGTCCTCCTAGGAGTCACTCATGGCTGAGTCAGACACCTACGGCGCGATCACCCGGACGGCTCGGATGCTGGCCCGCAAGACCCGCTCCCAGGTCCGCGTCCCACCACCACCGATCGCCAACTGGCGCCAGGTCACCATCCTGTCGGTGGCAACCGGCGCCAAGAAGAAGACCGCCTCCTGCCTGCTGGCGAACTCCGCCAACCCGTTCGACGCCGCCTACAGCCCGCACTACGTGCCCACCGCGGGAGACACCGCGTGGGTGGTCTTCATCGGAACCTCACCGCAACTGATGGCGCTGTGCCAATAGCCGCCGGCGGCCCCACGCCGTTGGATCTGAGCGCGCCGCTGGTCCAGTACGGGGCGGTCGGCGTCTTGGCCATGGCCACCATGTTCTGGGCCTGGAAGCTGTATCAGCAGGCGCTAGAGAACGCCAAGCGGGAGCGGGAGCGCGCGGACCGGCTCGAGACCGAGATCCACAAGCTCAACGCCGACATTCAGGAGAAGTACATCCCGGTGCTGACCCGGGTGACGGATGCGCTGCAGAACTTCCTCTGGCGCACCGGGCACAAGGATGACCCGTGAGTCCCCTGCACCGGCGCAGGCCCGGCGTCGACAAGTTGATCGCCGACTCCACCGAGCTGCGTCAGCAGCTGGCGGACACCGTCGAGCAGCTGGATCGCTTCGTGGAGGCGCTCAACAACGAGATCGAGCACAAGCCAAAGGACCCAAGGGAGCAACGTGAGTGAGGAAGGTCGTTCCCTGGAGTCGATCGGGGCGTCGCTGATCGCGTCGGTGGACGGACTCCGGATCGCGGTCGCCAGCCTGGTGGCGCGGGCCGAGAAGTCCGAAAGGCGTATCGCCGGCATCGTGTTCGCCGTCGTCCTCGACCTGATCTTCACTGGTTGTTTCGCTGGGCTGTACTGGCAGCAGTCCAAGACCTCGGTCGAGCTCGCGGACACCCGCATCCAGGTGTTGTGTCCGATGTACGCGACGTTCCTGGGCGCCTACAACCCGAACTCGCGGGCCCCGGGCACCGACCGGCAGACGTATGAAGGCGTGTTCGCCCAGCTGCGCGGCAGCTATGAGCACCTTCAGTGCACCACCCCGCTGGTGCCACGGCCGACCCCGCCACCACCGGGCAACTAGTGCAGCGCCACCGGGGGGCCACGCCTCATCGCTGGCGGTTCTGGCGCAGGGATGGTTCGAATCTCGGCGTCTTCTTGGCGTTGGGCGTCGTGTTCGTGGCCGGCATCAGCTACGTCGGGGTGAGTGAGTCGCAACGCCAGGACGCGGCGAAGAATGCCGCGGTCAGCCAGGCGCAGGCGCTGGGGGATCCGATCCTGGCGTTGTGCGCGCAGGGCGGCGATGTGGGGTTACGCCTGCAGGGCGCCGGGCTGTGCCGGGAGGCGGCCTCGGTGCAGGCGAACCCGGGCGCCGAGGCGGCGTCGCTCACCACGGATCAGGTGCAGGCGATGATCGACACCGCGCTCGCTCTCCGGCGCGTCTCCGGCCCTGCGGGACCGGCGGGCGCACCTGGGCCGGCGGGTCCTCCTGGCCCACCGGGACCGGCGGGACCGCCCGGGATGCCGGGCCGCGACGGGATGTCGGGCCGGGCTGGCGAGGTTGGCTACCCGCAACGCGGTTACCAAGGCAACCCTTACCGCTGGAATGACGGTCCACGCAACTCATTCCCTGGTCGAGGCGTCTATCCGAGACAACGGCAGCCGCCTCCTACTCAACCCCCGCCTCTAATCCAACAGTCGATGCCGACTCGTCAGTCGGTGCCGACTATGCAGCCGCAACTTATGCGACCGCAGCCGACGCAGCTGCCCATGCAGCCGCCGATGGCACCTCAGTCTCAGCAGATGGCACCGCAGCATTCGCTGCTGGGCAACCTGCTCAACCCGAGCAACATGCTCGGGGCCCACTAGGAGGAACGATCATGCGTCGACTGCTAGTCGCCGGCTTTGCCGCCCTGGCGGTAGTGCTCGGTCTCTCTTTGTCCGTAGGGACGGCGTTCGCTGCCGTCCCCGTCCCGTCTGACGTTGCGTGCGTCCCGAATCCCACCGCTGTACCGCCCGTGGTCTGTCCGCCTGATCGGGATGAGCACGGCCACGGCGGCGGCTATCACGGCGGCGTCGGTATCGACCTTGGCCTCGGCGGACGGTACGGCGACGGCCTCGATGGCCCGCAGATCATGTGCCCCCTGGGGCAGCACCGGTGGGGCCCCAATTGCGTCCGCGACGGCGGTCCCATCCACGGCGGTTACGGCGGCGGCTACTGGCACCCGGGCCTGCCCTGGGGCGGCCCGGCGCTCTACGGCCACCAGCTCTGGCTCGCGGAGAACGACAGCCTGGACGTCTGCGGGTTCTCCACCTACGACATGCTGGTTCAGCGCGACTACGGTCGGCGCTCGACCATCGACCGTCTGCTCGGCGGGGATCCGCGTCGTGGCTTCTACTCCCTCCACCAGCAGTGCATCATGCAGGTTGCCTCGCTTCCGTCCAACGTGGTGCTGATCAACGGTGACCAGCTGAACCTGCAGGAGCTCGGCTTCGCCGGCATCGGTGACCCCACCGTGTGCAGCTACGCGGACTGGAACGTCTTCTCCGACCGGTTCGCCCGGCCGCGCCTCGGTGGCCGCTACGGCGATCTGAGCCGGCGCTTCGGTGGTAACCCGTTCAACACCTACCGGCAGCTGCGGCTCAACGCGCGCTGCACCACCGCGTCCTCGACCACGGTGATCGTGCAGCCGGCCTCCACCAACGCACTCCAGGCCGCACCGGCGCCGGGCTACGCGGCGGACCCGGCTCCCAGCGTCACCGGGGGCAACCCGGCTCCGATGGCGAGCTCGGGTGCGCAGGCGACCGCGCCGTCCGGTCCGACCCCCTCGGGTGGCAACGACGCGCTGTTCGTCCTGATCGCTCCGTGGGCGTAACCAGTGGCCGATGACCGGCGATGGGGGATCGGTCAGGGTGGGGTTCGCGGACGGCCAGGTACGCCTGGCCGTCCGCGGGCGCGGCGTGGGGGAGACCGTGGTGGTCAAGCTGTCGGCCGAGGGCGTGCAATCCCTCGTTTCCGCGCTCATCGCCGCGCGCCGCGAGGCGTTCGGGTCGGACTGGCCGCCCTCGCTTTCCTGACCGTCGTCAGCGGTTGCGGGCAGGTGTCCGTACCTGCCCCGCCGGAGCTGTCCTCCCCGCTGGGCAACACACCACCGAAGGCCAACGGCAACGTGTCCGTGGCCGCCATCCGGATCCCCTCCATCGGACTGGACTCCAAGGACTTCACGCCCGGGGGAGTGGGCCTCGACTCGCACGGGATCATGCAGGTCCCGCCGCTGAGCCACCCCAAGCAGATCGCCTGGTACCGACTGTCCCCGCTGCCGGGTGACGCCGGCCCGGCCACCATCACCTCGCACGTCAACGGTGACGGCATGCCCGGCGGGTTCGCCAAGCTGAGCTCGGTCAAGGTCGGCGCCACGGTGGCGGTCGATCGCACCGACGGGCGCACCGCGACGTTCCGGGTGTCGAAGACCATCACGTTCCCGAAGTCCGACTACGCCCGTCACAGGGCCGAGATCTTCGGGGACATGGATCACGGCGGCCTGCGCCTGATCACCTGCGGCGGCACGCTCGGCCCGCCGCCGGAGTACTACGAATCGCAGGTGGTCGTGTTCGCCGACGTCGTCTCGGTGAAAGCCACCGAGTAGCCATGACACCGGGCGAGCGGAGCTGCAGCGTCGCCGTCTGGTTCCTCTCGCGCGACATCGGCCGCGCGATCTACCTGCGGGAAGTCCACCGCGACGACGGCACCGGGCACTGCGCCGGCTGCCGCTCCCAGGTCCGCTGGACCCCGCATCCGTGCCTCCTTCGCCAGTTGGCCGACGAGACGTTGTCGCGCCTCATTCCCTCGCAGAGAGGTCGAGATGACCACTGATTCGCCGAAGTCCAAGGCCACGGCCTCGCACGTCGCCCCCAGGGGTCGTGTGAATCCGGAGCATTCCACTGAGGCCACCGCCCGGGCCGCGGCCACGCCTCCCTTGAATCCGCCGGGCACGCCGCGCCGGGCGAGCTCCCAGGAGCCACCGGTCGTCTCACCGGAGGCGGAGGGCAGCCCCGGCTGGTTCCCGGTCACCAACGAAGAGTTCGAACGTCGCATGGACCACGTGGACCGGGTCCTCAGAAGCATCGACCGCCACCTCCTGGCGGTCGAGGAGAACATCACTCAGATAGGAGAGTCCATCTTGAGCACCCAGGCAGATGTTGACGCCATCGCAGCGGAGCTGCAGCAGGAAGATTCCGACCTGAACGCCGCGGTCGCGGCCATTCAGGCGTGGATCAACTCGCAGCCGGCCAGTGTGGACGTGAGTGGTCTCGTGCCGCTCGCCGACGCGCTGAAGGCGTCCGTGGCGAACGCCGCCGCACTGGTTCCGGCCCCGGCCCCGGCGCCGCAGCCCCCGGCCGGCGGCTGATCACCCCCTAGACCCCGCTCGGCCGCGCGTTCCTCGCCTGTGCGCGCGGCCGAGCGGTCCTACGCCCAGGAAGGCGAGTCGTGGGCAGATGGGATCCCGCCGCTGACGGTCGTTGGCAGTGGAGTGACGCACCGGATGACCCGGTGACCGACAAGCTCCCCATTTCTCAACCGATCACCACTGTTGCCCAGGCTCAGGCCGTGGCCGACAGGCTGCTGGCCACCGTTCAGGGCTGCTCAGTGGTGGACATTCTTACCGCCAACGGGATCATCCGGGCCCCAGAGGTGGTGGAGCTGGCTGCTGCCGCCGGGCTGGACCTGGCGGCGGCAGCCACGCTCCTGGAGAAGGAATCCGGCGGCGGCCACAACGTGTGGGGCCACGACCCGGTGAACACCGGCGGCCTGTACGTGAAGGGCTCCCCGGTGTCCCCGGCCGCCTACATGCTCTACCGAGCCCGCCGGGGCCAGTTGGGCTGCCAAGGGGTCGGGCCGTGCCAGCTGACCTACTACGCGCTGCAGGACCGCGCCGACAACCTCGGTGGCTGCTGGGACTGGCGCGTCAACATCCGGGTCGGGTTCGAAGTGCTGGCCCGGTACATCCGCACCAATGGGTTGCGGGACGGATTCCGACAGTTCAACGGTTCCGGACCGGCGGCGCAGAAATACGCCACCGACGCGATGCACCGGTATGCCATCTGGCAGGAACGTCTAAGTGGAGCGGAGACGGAAGATATGGCCTCAGTTCCGCAGGAGCAGTGGGACGACCTGTGCGCGAAGGTGACGGAACTGCACGACCGGTTGGCCCGTATCGAGACGGCATGGGCCGGTGGGCTGACCGACGACAAGGACACACCCTATGACGCGTTGGAGTTCCTAAAGCGCAACAACGTGGAAGTCCACCAGCTCGGGTTGCAGATTGAAGCTTTGCACGGCCGGCTGAATGCGCTTCCTGTCGGGAATCCGGTCGACAATGGGATCAGCGAAGGCGATGTGAAACGCATCGTCGCGGGTGTGCTGGACCAACTCGCTACGCAGCTGGGAGGCGGCAAGTGATGCGCTCAGCCCTGCTGGCGCCCCTGGTCATTCTGTTGGCCGCGTGCACCCCGCTCTACGCCCCGCCGCCGGCCCCGGTTGCCACGTCCGCGCCGCCGGCCGCGCTGACGCAGGATTCCGGACTGGCTCCCGCCAGCGTCACCCCCAATGGTGTGCAGACCCTGCCGGCCAGCAGTCACGTGACCGGCATGCCCTACCCGGCGCAGTGCGCGCTGGGCAAGACGTCCAACGGGGACTGGATGCCCGACCCGCGGTGCACCCCGGGCGCGGCGTCGGCCGCGGTGACCCAGGCGAACATCCACTCCACGATCTGCGTGTCCGGCTACACGGCGAAGATCCGGCCGCCGGTCAGTGAGACCGGCCCGGTGAAGAAGGCCGCGATGAAGGCCTACGGCGAGTCCGCCACCACCAGCATCAACACCGAGCTCGACCACGACGTGCCGCTCGAGCTCGGCGGCTCCAACGACATCACGAACCTGTGGCCGCAGCCGAGCGACCTGCCCGGCCAGGGTTTCCGCAACAAGAAGGACACGGTCGAGAACGACCTGAAGAGGGCGGTGTGCGCGGGGACGGTCAAGTTGGCCGACGCGCAGAACCTGATCGCCTCTGACTGGACCACGGCGGAGCGCAACGCCGGCCTGTCCTGACCCTTCCGCTCTCCGTTCCGCTGTAACAACTCCAAAGGGGTACCTGTGTTCTCTGCTGCCTACTGGGCGCAGGCCATCGAGCGCGCACTGAAGTCCGCGGCGCAGGCCCTGCTGATCGTCTGGGGTGCCACCCAGGTAAACGCCCTGAGCGTGACCAACTGGACGACCGCGCTCAACGTGGTCATCTCCGCCGCCCTGGTCTCCCTGCTGACCTCGCTGGCCTCGCTGCCGTTCGGCCCGTCGAGCTCCCCGTCGCTGGTCGTGCCGGCGCCCCTGGCGCCCGTCAGGCCGGTCAGGGCGGCCACCCGGCCGGCCTCGCACGAGAAGGAGTAACCGTGATCACCGCTGGTGTCCACTGATGGCGATTGCGACCACCCTCAACACGCTCTACTACCCCCTGGACATCCCGCAGGGCGCCGACTGGCCCGGTGTGGACTTCCCGATCCTGGGCCCGAACGGTCAGCCGTATGACCTGACCGGCTGCTCGGCGAAGGGTCAGATCAGGGGTTACCCGGATTCGGCGGACACGCTTTACACGTGGTCCACCAGCCCGGCGGCGGGGCAGGGGCTGATCACGCTCAACGTCCCCGCATCGACGCTGACGATCCGCGTGTTGGCGGTGGAGTCCGTTCTGTGGACGTTTCCGAAAGGCGTCTACGACATCTTGCTGACCAATTCCTCCGCGCCCGTCGGCCAGCAGGTTTCCCGCGTGGCAATGGGCCCGGTCACCGTATCGAAAGAGGTCACCCGTTGAACGAAATTCGTCCCTGCCTGGGTTGCGGCCAAGAGGACAACCACCCGCGGCATCAGGTCGTGATTCCGCCGAATCAGGACTCGGTCTGGTTTCACTACGACTGCCACGCCGCGATTACCGGCTGCGAGATCTGCGTTCCTATTGCGGCAGCCGCGCAGGGCAAGACCGGGGACGAACTCCGGGACCACCTGATGAGCACCAGCGTGAAGGGCTGACCCATGGGCAACATCGTTACCGTCGAGGCGACCGCGATTCTGCAATCCAGCGTGGCGGGCACCGCGTACAGCGCGCCGTCCACTCCGATCAAGCTGGCGCTGATCACCAACACCACCGCCTCCACCGCCGGCACGGCGGGCAGTGAGGTCTCCGGCGGCTCCTACAGCCGGCAGACGATCGCATGGGCGGCCGCTGCGGCTGGCTCGATCGCCAGCTCGGGCACGATCAGCTTCACCGTCATGCCGGCCTGCACGGTGGCCGGCATCGAGCTGTGGGACTCCGCTGGCGCCACGCGTCGCTGGTTCGGCCTGCTCACCGCGGCCAAGACGCTGGGCGCTGGCGACACCATCTCCTTCGCCCCGGCCAGCATCACCATCTCGCTGTCCTGATCGAAACCCCGGCCATCCCGCTCCAGCGCTAGGAAGGATGGCCGGGGACTGTGCCCACTCCCGTAATTGAATCCACGGTCCTCACCCCCACCGGGACCGCGCCGCAGTCTCCGGCGGCCAGCACCTCGATCTCGGTCAAGTACGCGACCGGGGTCGCGCTCAACGACGTGCTGCTGCTCGGAGTGGCGAACGGCGCGCCGAACACGAACTCGACCCCGTCCGGTTGGACACTGCTCAAGTCCGGCACCGGTGGCGGCGACTGCGCGGGGGCCGTCTACTGGAAGGTGGCCGGCTCCACCGACGTCACCGCCTCGTCTTCGGCGGGCACCGTGGCGATCACCCACACCGCCGGCTCCAGCTCCGACGTGCCGATTGGCGTCATGGTGCGCCTCGACGGCACCGCGTCTGCCAGCCAGATCCACGCCTCTCAGGTCACTGCGCCAGCCTCGGCCGCCACCACATCCGGCACCACGATCACCGCGCTGAGCCCTGCCCCGTCAGGCTCAGATCTGGTGGTCCGGTTCTACTTCTGCTCCACGAACAACGCGGCCACCTACAGCGCGGTCACCTCTCCTGGTGGCACCTGGGCGCTGGTTGCCAAGCAGTTCACCGCCACCGCCAGCGTCTTCAACTGCGGCGTGGTGGTGGCCAGCAAGGCGCTGGGCACCGACGCGCAGCAGCTCACCGCCACCGCCAGCGGTAGCAACACCAGCGGCTGGGTGATTGTTGACGTCGCGGTCGCCGGTTCGACCGCGGTCACCCAGAACGGCGCGGCGGCCCTCGCGGCGGTCACCTCGATGTCCAGCGGTGGCATCTACGAGGGTGTCTCGGCGTCCACGCTGGCAGCCACCGCATCACTGACCGCCGCTGGTGATTACACCGCCGTAGCGTTTGCGGCCCTGACGGCCAGCTCGAGCATGGCGGCAACCGGCGTCCGGGAGCTGCCGGGCTCGGCCACCCTTGCGGCTAGTGGTTCGGTCACGGCAGCCGGGACGGGCCAGTACTTCCAGACGGCCGCCCTGGCCGCAGGCACCTCACTGACCGGTGGTGGGCTCTATACGGGCGTCAGTCTCGCCACCCTGGCAGCCACCGCGACGCTCACCGCGACCGGGGTGGTCACCGGCGTCAGTGCGGCCAACCTGTCGGCGACGGCTAGCGTCACCGTAACCGGCACCTACGTGGCCGTGGCCATCGTGCCGCTGGCCGCGGCCAGCACTCTCACTGCCGCGGCCATCGGGTCCTACTTCAGCGCTGCCACGCCACTGGCGGCCAGCACCTCGTTGGTGGCCACGGCCATCGACATCGCGCCGGGCGCGGCCACGCTCGCCGCCGCCGCCGCTCTAGTGGTCACCGGCTTCACAGCCACCACGGCCACCGTCACGCCGCTGACGGCCACCGCCTCGCTGACAGCTAACGGCGCCGCCGGCTACCCAAGCACGGCCGCCCTGTCAGCTTCGGCCAGCCTGCTGGCCACTGGCGTGCCGGCGTTCTTCGCCGCATCCACGCTGTCGGCCGCCGGTAGCCTGACCGCGACAGGCACCCCGGCCTACTTCGCCTCGGCCGCGCTCACCTCGAGCACCTTGGCCAGCGCCCAGGCGCTCTACACGGGCGTCAGTGCCGCCACCCTGGCCGCGAGTACCACCCTGACCGCCGACGGCCTACGCGAGGTCCCAGCGGGCGCCACGTTGGCCGCTGCCGCATCCCTGGTGGCCGATGGGCATGTCACCACCACTGGTGACGCGACCCTGAATGCCGCCGGCGACCTGACCGCGACCGGCTTCCTGGCCACTGACGGATCCGCGACGCTGTCCGCGTCCGGCGACCTCACCGTCGCTGGCATCACCGACGCGCAGGCCCACTCCGTCATGGCCGCCTCGGCCGACCTCACCGCCGAGGCGGTGCGCGACCAACCGGCGACCAGTACGCCGTTGGCCGCGAGCAGTGCGCTGTCCGCGACCAGCTTCGTCTCGACCGACGGCACGGCCACGCTGTCGGCGAGCACCACCTTCACTGGCGAGACCGCCGGCGACGCTCATGCGGCCTCGGCGCTCATTGGTCTCACCACGCTCAGCGCCGCCGGCGTACGCGATCAGCCGGCGCTCGCGGCACTGGCCGCCGAGACTTCCCTGTCGGCCACCGGCACGGCGGAGCTGTTCGCCACCGCGATCTTCACCGCCACGGCCACTGTCGCGGCGGTCGACGCGACCCGTGAAGTACCCGCCACCGCCGAGCTGACCGCGGACACCGCACTGGTGGCCGCCGGCGACCGGGACCGGCCCGCCACCGCGACGCTGGCCGCCGACACCGCACTGACGGGCGACACCACGGCGGAGACGTTCGGCGTGGCCGACCTCACCGCCGAGGTGTCCCTGACCGCCGCCGGCGACCGGATCGTGCCGGCCTCGGCCACCCTGGCCGCTGACACATTCCTCACGGCCGACGGTGACCGGACAGCGGTCAGCTCGGCCACCCTGACCGCTGCCACCTCCCTGACCGCGCTGGGCGTGGGGGAGACCAGCGGGTCGGCCACCCTGGCGGCCTACGGGCACGCGGTAGCCACCGGCCTCGCCGACCTGTTCGCCGATGCGGCGCTGGCCGCCGACACCGACCTGATGGCCGACGCGGACGGTGACGGCCACGGCGACGCGCATCTGACCGCCGACACCGCGCTGACGGCTGACGCGTTCGTCGAAACCTTCGGCGAGGCGACACTGTCCGCCGACACCACCGCCGCCGCGACGGCGTTCACCGAGACCTTCGGTGACGTCGACCTGGCGGGCATCTCCACCCTGTCCGCGACCGGGGTCATGGCCACCACCGGTGCGGCCGACCTGACCGCCGACGCTGGGATGTCGGTGACCGGCACCCTGGTGGCTGTCGCCGTCGCCGCACTGACCGGGGACGCCGAGCTCACCGCGACCGCCGTCTACGAGGCCGTCGCGCACGCCACCCTGGCCGCAGGCACCTCACTGACCGGTGGTGGGCTGGGCGTCTACGTCGCGGCGGCGGATCTGATCGCCACCTCCGGCATGGGTGCCGACGCGGTGCGCAACCAGCCCGCGCTGGTCTCGCTGGCCGCGGTTTCCGCGCTCACCGCGCAGGGCCTGGCGACCTACTACAAGCAAGCCGACCTGACCGCCGAGTCGTCGCTGACCGCGCTGGCCCGCTACGACGCTATCGCCGCCGCCACCTTGGCCGCGGTCGCCACGCTCACCGCTCAGGCCGTCCTACGCGCCTGGGAAGCAGTCGCCGGGCCGCCCACGGTCCTGGTAGCTGCTCATGCGCTCCAAGCGGTCTCAGTGGATTCCGTGCGCGCCACGGAAGGCAACCCTCGAGGAGGTCCACATGCGGTTCAGGGATCGGTGGTTTCCGGCACGCGCGCCGCGCTCGGCCGGGCCGTCCCCAACGTCTCCGCCACCGCCGCCCCGGTCCACCGGAGTTGACGGGCCCGACGTGGAGCTCACCGGTTCCTACCTGCGCTGTCGATTCACCCGGTTCGGATGCAACTGGATGACCCGTTGGAAGCCGGGCGAGGAAGAGGCCGCACAGACGGTGCGGCGGGTGCACCACGAGAGTTGTTCGTTCCGTTTTCATGAGCGTCACGAGGAGTCGCAATGACGTACGTCCCCACCGCCAACCTGAGCCCGCTCTACACCTTCGTCCAGTTCAGCGGGACGGTGTCCGCGTTCGGCACCGCGCTCACCACGGCGTTCCCGGGCATGACGATCCAGACCTTCACTGACACCCAGAACGCCGGCAACGCGCTGGTGATCGTCAACGACACCACAGTGATGTCCGTGGCAGTGAACAACTACCTGGGCTACAACCAGGGCCTCTGGCAGCAGTTCCCGCCGGCGAAGATGGCCGGCGGCGCCAGCTCCGTGTTCACCGTGTACCCGTAACCCCAGACCGCTCCCCACCGCTCTCCGGCCGCTACCGGGAGAGCAGACAGCCCCGCTCGCCACCCCTTCACAGGGTTGAGGCGAGCGGGGCTGTTTTTTCGTGCGCTCAGTCGCCCTTCACGTTCAAGATCTGGCGCAGCGTGTGGTCGATGGAGACCAGGTCGGCGGCGTCCTCCATGACGACGTCGATGCTCTTGTACGCGCCGGGGATCTCATCCAGGAAGGTCTCCGCCTTCTCCGCGCGCCACTCGATGCCCTTCATGGCCTCGGTGAGCTCGGCGGTGGTGAACCGCTTCCGGGCCTCGGTGCGGGAGAAGTTGCGGCCGGCGCCGTGCGGGGCGGAGTTGAAGCTGGGCTTGTTGCCCTTGCCGGTGACCACGTAGGAGCGGGTGCCCATCGAGCCGGGGATCAGGCCGCGCTTACCCTCGGCGGCGTTGATGGCGCCCTTGCGGGTCAGCCACACCTTCTTGCCATAATGATCTTCCTGCTCCGTGTAGTTGTGGTGGCAGGTGATCAGTTCCTCGGTGCGGATCTCCTCGCCCATGAACTCGGCGAGGCAGGCCACGACCCGGTCCACCATCTCCGCGCGGTTCTCCGCGGCGAACGCCTGCGCCCAGCGCAGGTCCCGCAGGTACGCCCAGAACTCGTCGGTGCCCTGCGGCAGGAACGCCAGATCCTTGTGCGGCAGGTCCACATACCAGCGCGCGCACATGTCCTGGGCGACCTTCACATGCTTGCGGGCGATCCGGTTACCCACACCACGGGAGCCGGAGTGCAGGAACACCCACACCCGGTCCGACTCGTCCAGGCACACCTCGATGAAGTGGTTGCCCGAACCCAGCGACCCGAGCTGGTGGCGCCAGTTGCTCGCGTACCCCTCCGGGTTGACCAAGTCGCGGTGCCCTTGATCCTCCAGCGTTATGATCCGCTCGCCGGCGCTGTCGGTGATGGTGGTGCGGTACTTGCCCATGCTGACCGGCACCTCGCGCTCGATCGCCTCACGCAGCACCGACAGATCCATGCCCTCGAGGTCCGCTGCGCCCAGGTGGGTGCGGATCGCCGACATCCCGCAGCCGATGTCCACCCCGACCGCGGCCGGCATCACCACGTCGATGGTCGGGATCACGCTGCCGACCGTGGAGCCCATTCCCCAGTGCGCGTCCGGCATCAGCGCGACGTGCGGGCGGATCCACGGCAGCGACGCGGTGCGCTCGGCCTGCTCGCGGGCCTGGTCCTCGAGGATGCTGGCCCAGGACATTAGGCCCTTGCAGAGCTGCTCCATCAGAACCTCCAGTAGGTGCCGGTGACCATCACACCGGGGATGCTGGCGGCCATCTGCGCGGCGGTCAGCATTGCCTCGGTCAGGTCGGGCGCGTCCACGACGACCCGGTGGTGGTGGTGCGGCGAGCCGGGCAGTCGGGCCTCGGTGACGCCACGGCGCAGCAGGTCGTGACTGGACACGGTCACGTCGATGGAGAAGACCATCTCGCCGCCTCCCTCTGCTCCCGGGCGTCCTCTTTGATCAGGTCATCAATCAGGTCGCGCAGCTCGCCGAACTGGCCGTACTCCCACAGGTACGTCTTCACGCCCGGACACGTGCAGGCCAGCCGCACCGCGAACCGCAGGTACTCGCAGCCGGTCTCGCACCCGTAGAACCCATCCTCGGCCGCCACGATCGCGGTCGTGGTCGGGCAGGCCAGCAGGTGCATCGGGATCTCGTAGTGCGCCGGACTGGTGGAGGTCAGCCCCGGCCGCTGGGGCCTCCGGGCCTCCTTGAGCAGGTACCGGCTCAGCAGCTCGTCAGCGCGGGTCCTCACGCCACCCTCCAGTGCCGCAGGTGCACGTCAACCAGCCAGTTGTTGATCCGGCCCCAGTCCGGCTGCTTCGGCAGCCGGGTGGTGAGCATCAGCTGGTCGATCTTGTGTTCCAGCTCCAGCGCCCAGTCCAGGCACTGCTGCTTGGAGTGCTCGCCGCGGCGGATCTCCCGGCACCGCCGCAGCGCCGGGCCCTGCATCGGCAACGTGATGGTGCCGGTCTCCAGCAGCTCCTTGCCCTGCAGGCCCAGCCGGACCATGTGCATGGCGAACTTGACGTCGAAGCCGTAGCGGGCCCGGATGTCGGCCCGGCCCTGGTTGCGGGTGCCGCCGGAGCGCAGCCCCATCAGCCCCTCGCGCTGGCTGTGCATGTAGCCCTTGAACCGGGCGCCGGCCAGCTTGGACAAGAACATGTCCCGGTTAGCGCGCAGCTCCTGGCCGAACTCGTTCTGATACCGCACCGCCGACTCCGGCACGAACAGCGGCAGCAGCACTGTGGGGTTGCCCTTGGCGGCCAGCCCGACGTACTTGCGCAGCGAGTAGACGATCAGGTCCAGATCGCCCGGCCCGGAGCACACACCTTGCGGCTGGGTGCGGTACTCGTAGTGCTCGAACCGCTTCAGCCCCAGGGTGGTGTCCGGGCGTTCCACGCACACACCCATCTCGTCGATGTCGTCCTGCCCGTCGATCGAGGTGCCGTGCGTCCCGGAGCCGACCAGCACGCGCAGCATCATCCCGCTGGCCGCGATCCACTGGTCGGGCGAGTTCGACTTGATCGGCACCAACTCGCCCAGCGCGGGATGGGACAGCTTCACTGGCACCGGCTCGCCGGAGCTGCCAGCATCCGGCGGCCCCAGGTAGCCGCGCACCCCCTTGGGGAGGTTCATAGCGGCGAGCTCACCTTCTGGCAGGTGAACCCGCCGGCCCGCTCGTCCCAGTGCCCCATCATCGAGCACAGCTCCCCGCAGAAGTTGCAGTGGTAGTGACTGGACCGGTCACTGAGGTCGTGACCGCAGTCCTCGCAGAACCCGTACTCGTCGTCGCTCACGCCGCGCTGACCTGCCAGGGCCAGCGGCCGTTCACCCCGGACTCGATCATCGGGACCATCTTGAACGCGGAGTCTTGCAGGCCGCCGAACACGTGCCGGTTGAACGAGCCGCTCGGCGCGTGCCCGTGGGTGTAGCCGGCCAGGTTCCAGGTGTAGATCGGCGTGGCCGGGATGGTCGCACCCACCTGGTCATTCCCGTCGGCCTGCTCGTCGGTCAGGATCACGACCCGGTCGTGGTGGGCGTAATGCTCGCGCAGGCTCGCCTCGGTCTGCGTGCCGCCGCCCAGGAAGAACCCCTCCCGGTTCCACCGGTCCACCATGGCCAGCAGCGACTCCCCGGCCCGCAGCGGGTAGACCCTGGTCCGGGTCCCGGCCGGGTCGTTGTAGTAGTACTGACTGGAGGAGAAGGACACCAGGTCGGCCCGCTCGCAGCGGGTGGCCAGAGCGCACCCGAACAGCGCCGCCGCGTCCTGGCGCGCCAGCCCCGACTTGTCGGACATGGGTGCGTGCATCGAGGTCGAGGTGTCCACCAGGATCAGCGTCCGGCCACCCAGCGTCGGGATGTTGCGCAGCGCCAGGTTCACCGCCATGGTCAGCGGCCACTTCCACCGGTCACTGGGCACCGCGCGGTAGGCACTCAGGAACCGCATCGGCAGCTGCCGGGACTTGGCCACCTCCTCCGGGTCGGCCAGCTTCGCGGCCACCTTCATGGCCACCTCGTCGCTGACGCCGGCCTGATCGAAGTTGCGCAGGTTGCGGATCAGCGCCATGTAGCCCATGTTCGGGATGATCGCCTCCCACGCCTGGGCGTCCATCGGGCCCTGCAGCCAGCCCGCGAGGGCCTCCCAGGTCATGCCGGCCTCGGCGAGGCGCCACGGCTCCAGCGCGGCGCGCCGCTCGTTCACCGGCAGCTTCATCAGCGCCTGGCGCCGCGTCAGCGTCTGCAGGCTCTCCGGGATCTCGGTGGCCGGCTCGTACTTGGCCTTGATGATGTGGCCGAACAGGTCGCCCTGCCAGCCGCCGCGGATCCGCTGGTTGGACCGCTTCCGGTCGCCCGGGTGGGTCAGGTTGAGCAGCCGGTCGAACGTGTAGCCCCGGCCCTCGGAGTCCCACTTCAGGTAGTTCATCTCGGTGCCCAGCCGCAGCATCGCATCGGCCACGCCGCGCTTGACCGGCCACGGGATGGACATGCCGTACTGGCTGGTCCAGTAGGCGATCATCTCGCCGGGCTCGTCGGCGCGCAGGATCACCGAGTTGATGACCTTGCGGCCGGTCGGCGCGGTGCGCTCGTGCAGCGGGGTGTCGGCCAGCGCCAGTGCCTTGGTGTACTCGGCGGCGCCGACGATGGCGGCGCTGCGCATGTTCGCGTCGGCGCGCAGCCAGCGCAGGAACTCGGCCACCCAGGACGGGTCCTCGGCGGTGGCCTTGTGGATCAGGTTGCGGTACCGGGTGTCGCCGGTCTTGGCGTCCTCGTAGAAGCTGCCCTCGCCGGAGAAGCGGGACACGGCGTAGAGGAACAGTTCGCTCTTGGTGTCCCGGGCGAAGCCGGGGCCGCCCTCGAAGGTCTTGCCGGAGGGGGTCTGCTCCCCGGCGACAGGTGAGAACACCTGCGGCCGGGTCTGCGCAGTGTTGAACTTGCCCATGACTGAGCACTCCTTACATGAGGTTCCGCGATAAGGGATTGGCTGCAGCACGTGCGGGATTGAACCGCGGCCCCCCTTTCGAGGGGCTTCAACCAAAGAAGTAACTGCCGCCGGGGCGTCGGTACCACGTATTCAGTTGTAGAAGGTCCGCGATAAAAGCGCGCCGGTGAGGGTGACATTACATTTCGAGTGGAAGTAACCCTCGTGGCTGGGCGTCGGACCTCTATTAAGTTGCTAGGCGGTTCCGCGATCAGACAGGTGACGGTTAGCCCACATGCCTAGCGTGGGCAACGGGCCCGTGTAGGTGGGCCCGCCAGGATTCGAACCAGGAAGTAACCGCTTCCAAGGCGTCGGAACCAAATATTGAGTTAGAAGACTCCGCGGTTAAAGCGGTGGTGGTGACATAACGCGCGCTACCAACTGCGCCACCCCGAGATGGTCCCGGGGGCTGGACTCGAACCAGCGACCTCGTCCTCCACAGGGAAGTAACCACTACCTGGGCGTCGGAGTCCCACTATTGAATTAGCGAGGGCCGCGGTTGAGAACTGCCGGCGAAGGTTGGCTCTTCTTGAAAGGAAGTAACCCTCTATGGCGGGGCGTCGGCCCTCAATGAAATTCAGTTGTAAGAGTTCCGCGGTAGTGGTGCAAGCGACGGCGGTGCTTGTTCATTTGCTCTGCCAACTGAGCTAACGGGCTGACTTCTCAACCCGGACGGGACTCGAACCCGTGACCCAATGATTACCAGTGAAGTATCCGCTGTCTTGGCGTCGGAACCCTGTTCAGTTATAGAGAGGTCCGCGATACTAGTTGGTCTATGTCCGGCGTAGTTTCACCAAAAGAAGTAGCCGGGGCGACCTGGGCGTCGGACCTCTGTAAGCAGGACTTACCGTAGCCGACGAGCTGTCGGGGATCGACCCAGTTACGGCCGCTCAACCGCCATCGGCTGCCGTTCAGCGAGAGTCAGGGCGCTCATGAGTGCCGACCCGCGTACAGCACGCTGCCGACGATGACCGCGGCGGCGCCCAGGGCGATGCAGAGTATCTGCATCCAGGACAGGCTCATCCAGACCCGCACCAGCTCGATGCCGCCGAACGTGACACCGAACAGCACGGCGGCCACGGCCAGCACATGTCCGAGCCATGCGCCGAGCTTGATGCCCAGCGTCTCCGGCCGGCGCTCCGACTTGGTCACGATCACCTCCGGCTTCGATGATCCGAGTGGGGCGGCGCGCGGTCGCTCCCGGTGCAGCTGGTCCCTGTTGGTGATCACCTGGTGCTGGGCATCGTGGAGGCCCAGCATGAAGCCCGCGCGGTGGTTCTCCTCGATGGACCGGGCGGCTTCACGTGCCTTGCGTTCGGCGTTGCGCATGGCCTCCTCCGGGGTGCCGCCGTAGGCGATCTGGCCAGCCACGCCGGCGCTGTATTTCGAGCCGGCCAGGTGCTCGGCGCCGTCGGGGGTGTTGTTGCCGAAGCCGGTCCGGGACGGTGTCACGTCCTCCGAGGTGAGCTCGCGGAGCGGGAACGGAGTCAGGTACGCGTAGTCGTCCGAGGCCATCACTGCTCCAGCTCCTTGCGGCCGAGCTCGATGCGCTGCTGGTAGTCCGCCCAGCTCCGATACGCCGCCTCGAGATCGCCCACCGGGGCGGTGACCACGGCGGTGACCCGGTTGAGCGGCCAGACGATGACCCAGGCCACCGCGTGCACGAGGAGACGCTCCCGGTAGGACTGGGTGATGACCTGCTCGCGCTGGTACTGACACGTCGCCCACCGCTTGGCCGCCGCCTGGTAGCAGCGCGTGGAGTTCGCCCGGGCGTACAGCGTGCCAATGCCCAGGTAGACCACCAGCACGGCGAGCAGCTCCAGGATTCGGATCACGTTCTCGCCTCCAACTTGTCGGCCGCGTCCCGCATGTGATCGGCGGGCATGTCCGGTGTCTCCCCGGCCAACTCCGTGCTCAGCCAGTCCCGGAGCTCGACCGCCTCGGCACGGGTCAGCCACATGCCGCTCACACACCCGTGGCCGGTGCCGTCGCTGTCGAAGGTGTGCTCACTGATGGGCTCTTCGCAACCCAGGTAGAACTCGCCGTCCGAGTGCTCCTCCACGGTCAGGCGAGTGCCGCCCTTGTCTAGTTCGAACTCGCTCACGGTGTCTCCGTCCGTACCGCAGCAGTCAGAGCGTCCCGGATCATCGGCCACACAATGTTGCGGGCCTGCTTCTCGTAGATCGACCACCGCTCCGGCACGATGCGGGCGTTCAACGGCGGGTCGTTGTCGCACGCGTAGATCGCGTTCGCCAGGGTCTCAACGAGTTCCGGGCTGGGTTCGTGTTCGACCAGTGCGGTGGCGGCCTCAACAACAGCCCGCTGCTTGCCGATCACCGCGCCGATCGTGAGGAAGTCCGCCGCGTACTTGGCGTTGTCCGCCTCCAACCGCACGATCTCAGCGCCACGCCGGTCGAACTCG
Source organism: Streptosporangiaceae bacterium (assembly GCA_025964715.1). Classification (GTDB taxonomy): domain Bacteria; phylum Actinomycetota; class Actinomycetes; order Streptosporangiales; family Streptosporangiaceae; genus Actinomadura_C. Next base: position 24,193 of record JAOPYH010000448.1, read on the forward strand.
GCCAACAGGTACTGGAGTTGGCGGTCGCCTGTTCCGAGGTACACCTCAGCCGCCCGAAAGCGCGCACGCTGTATCAGGTCGGCTAGGTCGTCGGGGGAGGGCTGCTCATACGTCATCGGGATGCACCACTGTTAAAACGTCGGCACCGTGGACTTCTCGGGCGTGAACCTCTGGGTCTACGTCGATCCAGTCGTTGCTGGGGTCGCAGGAGTTGCAGCGGATCGCACCCTCCGGTTCCTGGATGAACAGCACGGGCTCACGCCACTCGTCGTCGGGGGAGGGCTGCTCAGTCATCGGACCGCCTTCTGCATCATCGACGTCGCCAGGTCGCGCATGCCGGTCGGGATCGGGTCGCGTCCGTCGTGCCACTTGCGCCGCATGCCGACGATCAACCGCGCGAAAGGCACCGAGCGGTAACCCTCGTCCCAGTGCTCGACCAGTTCCTCGTAGATCTCGGTGAGCAGATAGCCCCCGCACGTTGCGACGAGCCAGTCCCCGGCCGCCATGCAGTGAGCACACATTCGGTCGCGGCTCCAGTGCCCGTCAGTGAGCGAGCTGATGTGCCGGTAGCGTTCCCCGATCTGGATAGCGCGGCCGCACTCGCTGCACAAGTGGGCCTTAGCGGCGATCCTCTGCTGCTCGTCCCAGAGCGTGGCTGGTTCGGCGTCCTCAACCCTGCACATCACGCGCCTCGCTTTCGTCGGGCCAGATCGCGTTGGTCGCCTCATACATCCAGCCGATCACGTGGGTGAACAGCATCACCGACGGCGCGGCCTCGGGCAGGAACGGCATCGCCGCCGCCCGGACGTCGATCAGCGCCTCGCGCAGCCGCACCGACTCGGGCCGGCTGTAGTCCACCCCGCCGACGTGGAAGGCCATCAGGAGCTCCCTTCCTTGGTGGCCACGTAGGCGACCGCCTCCGCGGTGACGTCCAGGTAGGCCCGGGTCGGGTCCTTGCGCCGCTCCTGGCCCGCCACGTACTCGGCCCAGATCCGATTGCGCAGCGTCCGGGGCACCATGAACCAGTGCGACTTGCACATGAACAGCTTCGGTGGCACCGCGACCTTGCAGCCGGCGGCGTGACACAGGTGCGCCATCAGTCGTCCTCCTCGTCCTCGTCCTCGTCCGGCTCGTCCTCGTCCTCAGCCCAGTACTCGGGCGGCAGCATTCGGTCGTAGGCCCACTGGCGCCGGTCGAATCCGTCAGACATTGGTCTCGATGCGGGAGGCGGCTTTGCGAAACGCGTCGGCCTGGGCGTAGTCGTGGAGGGCCTCGTGGTTCTCGGCGGCCTGCCGCATCTCAACGGGCGTGCGACCGTAGATGTCGGCCCACCCCTCGGCCGCGTCGATCTCCTCGTCGGTGGCGCGGAATCGGGTCGGCATCACGCCTCTCTCGGTGGGGGTGGCAGACAGCGCGTCGCCAAGCATTCCGATCAGCCCCGAGCAGATCCCGGAACGCACATCGCTAGTCGACTCCGAGTTCACCGACTTCCGCCCGGACGCTGACGCCTGGTGTTCGATCAAGGCGTCGATGACCACACCCCACTCCTCGCGGCCCAGTTGAACGGTCGCGCCGAAGTCGTCAACCTTGAGTACGGCCGACCCGACTCGTCCAGCCATCAGATCTCCTCGGCGGTGGGGGCGGCAGACAGCGCCGCACGGGCGATACAGGCCGCACACCAGCCGTCAGGGTCATCCGGGCGCTGCACGGCGCAGGAGTCGTAGCCGTTGTCGCTGTAGTCTTCGCAGTCGTTGTGCGAGATAGCGTCGAGCGCGGTG
>JAOPYH010000456.1 GCA_025964715.1 Streptosporangiaceae bacterium
GCGGTTGAAGACGTCGACCGAGCCATTGATCGTCACGTCGGTCGGCGACTGGCCGAGGCCGGCGACCTCGGTGTAGTAGCCGACCTGGAACTTGAGGGGATGGGCCGCGGACCCGTACACGCCCGGCTTGAACAGCAGGGCGTAGCGCTGCGTACCCATCTCGTTGTCGACCTGCTGTCGGCTGACCGCGTCCACGGCCGCCTGGACATCCGACTGCGGCATGCTGGGGTCGAAGACCAGCACGTTGGGGCCGAGGTCCGGGCCGGCCGCCGGCGCCGCCGCGGCAGCGACTCCTCCGGGGAGAACTGCGGCCAGGAGGGCGCCGACCAGGGCGACGGCGCCAATCGCCCGTCGGGACAGGAGCCCGGGGCGACGGTGCCCCGGGCCGTTCGTGCGGCCTCGCGCCGCGCGGATGTGCATCGGGACTGTGGCCTGCCTCTGCTCTCGGCGGAGCTCCGCCCGCGGCGTGCGGACGGGGCGGATGTGTCCGTGGCGATAATTTAAGCCATGAAAGAAGTCGGTGACCAGACCGCAACGGAGACGCGCGAGGCGGCTCAGGGAGCCGCCGGACGCCGCTCCCGGCGGCCGACCACCGCACTCCCGCCCAGCGCGGCGAGCCCGAGCACGGACAGCCCGGCGCCGACCAGGCTCGGCGCGGTGTAGCCCTCCCCGGCGGCGATCACCAGGCCGCCGAGCCAGGCCCCCAGGGCGTTGGCCAGGTTGAGCGCCGAGTGATTGAGCGCCGCGCCCAGCATCTGGGCGTCGCCGGCCACCTCCATGAGCCGCAGCTGCAGGCACACGACGAGCACCGACCCCGCCGCGGAGACCGCGAGGACGGCGAGGACGAGGGACGCCGCGAAGTGCGCGGCCACCAGCATGAGCGCCAGCACCGCTCCCATCGCGACACCGGCACCGGCCATCGAGGGGAACAGTGCCCGGTCGGCCAACCGGCCACCGAGCGCCGTCCCCGCCACGCCGCCGACCCCGAAGGCGAGCAGCACGACCGGCACGAACGCGGGGCTTGCCCCCGCCACGTCGGTGACGGTCGGCGCGATGTAGCTGTACATGGCGAACATGCCGCCGAAGCCCACGACGCCGGTGAGCAGGGTCAGCAGCACCTGGGGCCGGCGCAGCGCCCCCAGCTCCGTGCGCATCCCGGCACCCGGGGAGGCGGGCGACGACGGCACGAGGAGCAGGACGGACAGCACGGTGATCCCGGCGATCACAGCCACCGACCAGTAGGCCGCGCGCCAGCCCAGGTGCTGGCCGAGCCAGGTGGCGGCGGGCACCCCGGCGACGTTCGCGACGGCGAGGCCCAGCATCACCGAGCTGACCGCCCGCCCGCGCACCTCGGCCGGGACCAGGGAGGCGGCGATGAGCGAGGCCACCCCGAAGTAGGCGCCGTGCGGCAGGCCGGCGACCAGCCGCGCCAACAGCAGCGTGCCGTAACCCGGCGCCAGCGCGGTCAGCGCGTTGCCGAGCAGGAACGCGGCCATGAGGCCGAGTGCGAGCCCGCGCCGCGGCAGCCGGGCGCCCAGCGCCGCGATGACCGGCGCACCGATCACCACGCCCACGGCATAGGCGGAGATGAGGTGGCCGCCGGTCGGGATGTCCACGCCGACCCCGCGGGTGATCTCGGGCAGCAGGCCCATGGACACGAACTCGGTGGTGCCGATCGCGAAACTGCCGAGGGCGAGTGCCGCGATGGCGGCAGCCGCCCGGCGGGATGCGGGGCCGTCCGACCGGGTCGGGGGGGTCGGTTGGCCGACTTTGGTCAGGGTGTTCACGTACGGGTCACAAGGCAGCCCGCGTGCCCGGCATTCCCGGCCCGCGCGGCCGTCGGCCCCGGGAGGGGCGCGGTGGCCGGACAACGGCTCCGTAGGTCGGGTGGCGGTCGCTGACCCAGTCGCTGTGATCGAGCTTCAGACTGAGGGCAAGACAGGCCCCGACCGGATGCTCCGTTACCGGGACTGGCTCGTTGCTCTACAGGTCCAGCTTTCCGGTCCGGATACGGCCGAGCAGCTCGCCGAAGGCCGCGGCCGAGACCGACAAGTGGCAGGCAGCCGGGTGCTTGCTGTCCCTCACGCCAATGCCTTCGGAGAGCTGAGCGACCTCAACGCACTCTTGGCCGCCGGCACCTCCGCCGCCGCTACGGGTGGACTTTCGCCAGGTGATCATCAAGCTGCTCCATCGCTTTCGCTATGAGATCTCGTGAAGCGTCCCACGGCAGGGCGCTTGCACCAATCCGATCCCAACGTACCCCGAAGTCCCGAATTTCCGTGCTCCCCTGGATCAGCCTCCCGCCTCCCGGAGCCTCGATGAACACCAATTCACCGGTTTCCATAGTGAGGCTGTTGAAGGAGCCCTCGAGCCCGAGATAGAAGCCCGCCAACTGCGGCACGACCCGTATCGTGACGTGCTGGGACTCTGCCGCGTCCCGTAGCCGTGCGAGTTGGTCACGCATCACCTGCACCCCGCCGATCGGGCGGTGTAGCACGTTCTCATCCAGTAGCACCCACACCAGCGGCGGGTTCTTCCGGGCGAGCACCTCCTGCCGCTTCATGCGGTTGTCCACCGCCGCTTCCGCGTCTTCGACCATCCGTGAGGCAGTGATCAGGGCTCGCGCGTACTCCGGGGTCTGGAAGAGCCCGGGGATGAGCGAGAGCCGGTACGTACGGATGACCAGGGCCCTGGCCTCGTGGTCGGCGTACTCCGCGAACCAGTCCGGGTCATGGGCGGTCCTCGCATATCGGACGAGCCGCTGGAAGTGCCCGTTGAGCCGCAAGTAGGCGTCGAGTCTCGCCGCCTGGTCTTCGTTCATGTTCCAGCCGTCACGGGCGTGCTCGATGTTCGACACAGTGTGCCGACTGGATCCCATGACCTGGCCTAACTGGGACAGCGACCTCTCCTCCCTCTCTCGGAAGAATCGCAGGTCGGATGCGATCCAATGCTTGAACGACGTATCCGGGTCCAGTGAGTCGATGGAAGCCATGGCCGCGCTCCGATGTGTCGGGGGTGTTTTCAACACGCGACAAGCTAGCCCGAGAGCGCCACTCTTGTCCTCAGAAATGAGGATGAACAAGGGCGGTACGAAATGGATAGACCTGCGCTAGGAATGGGTAATTCCCGGCTCGAAGTCGCTTTGGTCCCCATTCCGCAGTCGGTCTCCATAGCCAGGATCTTCGTGCGTCATCAGCTGATCTGCCTTCACCGCACAGATCTGATCTCGGACGCGGCGACCATCGCCTCCGAGCTGGTCACCAACGCCGTCAACGCGACGGCGTCGGATGACCTGAGGAGACAGGGCCGCATACGGATGTACCTCGGGCCGCACGAGGGCCGGCCTCTGCTGGAGGTCTGGGATTCGTGCCCGTGGATGCCCGTCTTCAGGGAGCCGGACTTCGTCGCCGAGTCCGGGAGGGGCCTGCACATAGCCAGATCACTGGCCGCCGGCCTCGGGTGGCGTAAGGACGATGTACAAGGCGGAAAGACCGTTTGGGCACTGCTCGGTTGACTCCTCCCGCCCTCGGCCGTCAGCCGGTCAGCCAGACGGCCGTGTTCGGGGGGAGCATGCCCGCGGTCAATGGCCCGGCGGCCAGCAGGACCTCATGCCGCCGCGGAAGAGGCACCGGCCGCGGCCCCATGTTCACCACGCACACGAAGCCCTGGTCACGGCCGAAGACCAGAGTGTCCGGGTCACCGTCGAGCCAGCGCATGGGGCCGGACGGGCGCAGCCGGATCGCCGCCCGGTAGAGGCTGAGTGTCGACGCCGGGTCCGCGAGTTGGACCTGCACGGTCCGCGGCCCCCATCCGGCCGGCTGCGGCAGCCAGGTGGGCGCCCCGTCCGGCGAGAAGCCGTACGGCGGGGCGTCACCGGACCAGGGCAGCGGCACGCGGCATCCGTCGCGGCCGAGCCGCTCACCGTCCGTACGGCGGAAGATCGGATCGTCACGGGCCTCGGGCGGCAGGTCCAGCACCTCGGGGAGGCCGAGCTCGTCGCCCTGGTAGACGTAGGCCGATCCGGGCAGCGCCAGTTGCAGCAGCGCCAACGCGCGCGCACGCCGGTCACCGAGCCGCAGGTCCACGTCCATGTCGGCGGAGACCAGCCGGCTGTCGAGGCCGAAACTCTCCCTGCCGTAGCGGGTCACCGTCCTCGGGACGTCGTGGTTGCCGATCACCCAGGGAGCGACGACCGAGGTGCCCTCGGCGGCCGACACCGAGAAGTCGATGGTCTCGCGCCAGGCGGAGGCCTCCCATGGCGTGGCGATCGGCAGGAAGTTGAAGATCTGGTGCATCTCGTCGTCGACGAAATAGGTGAGCATGCCGTCGGGTTCGTCCACCCAGAACTCCCCGACCGCGGTCCGCTCCCCCGGGAACACATCAGGCGGGTAGGAGTCGAGGATCGTGCGCCAGGAGCGGTAGAGCTCGTGCAGCTCGGGCCGGTGGAACCACGCCGACGGCCGGTCCGAGGGCGTCGGGTTCTCCGCGTCGGGGAGCAGCGGATCCTTGTAGAGACCGTGCGCGACGTCGACCCGCAGCCCGGCGACCCCACGGTCCAGCCAGAACCGGATCACGTCTTCGAACATCTCCCGTACGGCCGGGTTGTGCCAGTTCCAGTCCGGCTGGGACGAGTCGAACAGGTGCAGATACCACTGCCCGTCGGGCACCCGGGTCCACGCGGGGCCGCCGAACATCGACAGCCAGTTGTTGGGCGGCTCGTCTCCCCGGCCGTCCCGGAACAGGAACATCCGGCGCTCCGGGCTGTCCGGGCCGGCCGCCAGAGCCGCCTGGAACGCCGGATGCGCCGACGAGCAGTGATTGGGCACGAGGTCGACGATCACCCGGATGCCGCGCCGTGCCCCCTCGGCCACGACTGCGTCGAAGTCCGAGAGCGTCCCGAATCGTGGATCGACGGCACGGTGGTCTGCGACGTCGTAGCCGCCGTCGATCATCGGCGACGGATAGAAGGGTGAGAGCCAGATCGCGTCCACGCCCAGGTCGGAGAGGTATGGCAGCCGCGCCCGGACTCCCGCGAAGTCCCCCATGCCGTCACCATCGGCGTCCGCGAAGCTGCGCGGATAGATCTGGTAGATGACCGCGTCCCGCCACCAGCTCATCCGACCGGCTCCCTTCGGCTGCGAGGACCCTCATCATGGTATCTTTTCCCGGAAAGCGCTTACCGGCAAGGGGTCAGGAGAATCGATGGGCGCGCGCACTCTCGGCGTCGTGATGAACGGCGTCACCGGCCGAATGGGCCACCGGCAGCATCTGGTCCGTTCCGTGCTGGCGATCAACGCTCAAGGGGGCGTGACGCTCTCCGACGGCAGCCGGGTCCTGCTCAGGCCCGTACTAGTGGGGCGGAGTGAACTGAAGCTCCGCGACCTCGCGGACGAGCACGGCATCGCCGACTGGACCACCGACCTCGCCAAGGCGCTGGCCGACCCGGACAACGTCATCTACTTCGACGCACAGGTCACCCAGGCCCGGGTCGCCGCGGTCACCAAGGCCATCGAGGCCGGCAAGCACATCTACGCGGAGAAGCCCACCGCCGAGAACCTGGAGGACGCACTCCGGCTCGCCGAGACCGCCCGGGCCGCGGGCGTCAAGAACGGCGTCGTGCAGGACAAGCTCTTCCTGCCGGGCCTGCTGAAGCTCAAGCGCCTCATCGACGGCGGCTTCTTCGGCCGGATCCTGTCCATACGCGGCGAGTTCGGATACTGGGTCTTCGAGGGCGACTGGCAGGAGGCCCAGCGCCCGTCGTGGAACTACCGCGCCGAGGACGGCGGCGGCATCATGCTCGACATGTTCCCGCACTGGGCCTATGTCATGGAGACCCTGTTCGGCCGGGTCCAGGCGGTGACCGCCAAGGCCGTCACCCACATCCCCGAGCGCGTGGACGAGTCCGGCGCGACCTACACCGCCACCGCGGACGACGCCGCCTACGGCCTGTTCGAGCTGGAGGGCGGAGCCATCGCGCAGATCAACTCCTCCTGGTGCGTCAGGGTCAACCGCGACGAGCTCGTGGAGTTCCAGGTCGACGGCACCGAGGGGAGCGCGGTGGCGGGCCTGCGCAACTGCCGCGTGCAGCACCGCAGCGCCACCCCCAAGCCGGTGTGGAACCCCGACCTGCCCGCGACCGAGCCCTTCCGCGGCCAGTGGCAGGAAGTCCCCGACAACGGCGAGTTCGACAACGGCTTCAAAACCCAGTGGGAGATGTTCATCCGGCACGTGGTCGAGGACGCGCCGTTCCCGTACGACTTCGCCGCGGGAGCGCGCGGCGTGCGGCTCGCCGAGGCCGGGATCCGCTCCTCGGCCGAGGGCCGGCGGATCGAGCTCGGCGCGCTGGAGACCCCTGGGACGGCGCTGTGACCGCAGATCGGACGGGTCCGGCCGTCACGCTTCCGACGGCCGAGGGAGAGCTCGAGACCTATCGGCTCGGCGGCTCGAAGACCCGGGCGGTGTCCGGGTTTCCCACCTCCCGAATCGCCTACGCGGCGGCGCACGTCGTCGCCGATCCGCTGGCCTGGAACGGCCCGGGCGCCCCCGCCTCGGTCGACTGGGACGCGACCCTGCGCTTCCGCCGGCACCTGTGGTCGCACGGCCTGCGCGTGGCCGACGCCATGGACACCGCACAGCGCAACATGGGTCTGGACTGGGCCGCCACCAAAGAGCTGATCGCCCGTAGCACCGCGGAGGCGAAGGCCTACGGCGACCCGGCCGAGCTCATCGCGTGCGGGGCCGGCACGGACCACACCCCGGCCGCCGCGACGCTGCCCGAGATCGTGGCCGCCTACACCGAGCAGATCGAGGTCGTACGGGCGGCGGGGGCGGGCGTCATCATCATGGCGAGCCGTCAGCTCGCCGCGGCCGCCGATGGCCCGGACGACTACCACGCCGTGTACGGCCGGCTGCTGTCCCAGGTGGACCGGCCGGTCATCCTGCACTGGCTCGGCGAGATGTTCGACCCGTCCCTCGCCGGCTATTGGGGCTCCGCGAACGTGGAGGAGGCCACGGACCAGCTGCTCACGCTCATCCGCGACCACGCCTCCAAGGTCGACGGGGTGAAGGTCTCGCTGCTCGACGCCGACCACGAGGTACGGCTGCGCGCCGCGCTCCCCGAGGGCGTCCGGCTCTACACCGGCGACGACTTCAACTACCCCGAGCTCATCGCCTCGGGCAGCGACGCGCTGCTGGGGGTCTTCGACCCGATCGCCCCGGTCGCGGCGGCGGCGCTGCACGCCCTCGACCAGGGCGACACGGCCGGCTACGTGGAGCTCTTCGCGCCGACGGTGCCGCTGGCCCGCAAGATCTTCGAGACGCCGACCTACCACTACAAGACCGGGATCGTCTTCCTGGCCTGGCTGGCCGGGCACCAGGACGCCTTCACGATGGTGAACGGCGCCCAGAGCGCTCGCTCGCTCGTTCACCTCGCCGAGGTGTTCCGGCTCGCCGACGCCGCGGGCCTGCTGCCCGACCCCGAGCAGGCCGCCCGCCGCATGCGGTCGCTGCTCGCCGTCCACGGAGTGGAGCAATGACGGGACCGGAGGGCATGGCCGTGAAGCGGCTGTCGCTGAACCAGTGGACGACCCGGCGCTGGTCGATGCCCGAGGCCGTGGACGGCTGCGTGCGCCACGGCCTCGAGGCCATCGGCCTGTGGCGGGAGCCGGTGGCCGAGCACGGCCTGGACGCGACCGCCAAGCTGGTCCGCGAGGCCGGACTGCGCGTGTCGTCCCTGTGCCGGGGCGGGTTCCTCACGGCGGGCGACCAGGAGTCCCTCGACGACAACCGCCGGGCCATCGATGAGGCCGCCGAGCTCTCGGCAGGATCTCTTGTCCTGGTCGTCGGCGGGCTCCCTGGCGTCGTCCCCGGCGAGGGGCCGCGGCCGGGGTTCTCCCGCGACCTCGCGGGGGCGCGGGAGCGGGTGGCCGAGGCGCTCGCGGACCTCGCCCCTTATGCGGGTGAGCGGGGTGTACGGCTGGCCCTGGAGCCGCTGCACCCCATGTACTGCGCCGACCGGGCCGTGCTCTCGACGTTGAAGCAGGCCCTCGACCTCGCCGAGCCCCACCCGGTCGAGCAGGTCGGCGTGGTGGTCGACACCTTCCACGTGTGGTGGGACCCCGAGGCGCTGGGCCAGATCGCCCGCGCGGGCGAGCGCATCGCGGCCTACCAGGTCTGCGACTTCCTGGTCCCGCTCCCGGCCGACGTCCTGCTCGGCCGAGGCATGATGGGCGACGGCGTGATCGACTTCGGGCCCCTCACGGCCGCCGTGGCCGCCGCGGGCTACACCGGCGACATCGAGGTCGAGATCTTCAACGCCGACATCTGGGCCGCCGACCCCGACGAGGTCGTCACCACGATGAAACAGCGCTATCTGGACCTGATCGTGGGCTCAGGGCAATGATCCTTCGCCAGGAGGCTCCGTAGCACCGCGTCCGCCTTGGCGGACATGGTGTTCGGTGGCCCCGTCGGGGTCCACCCAGCACAATGGTCACGGATTCAGGGCCCGGGTGCTGGCGCGGAGGATGACCTCACCCTCGATGTCCTCGACGGCCGGGTCGGTGGAGTCGCCGAGGGCGAGCTCGAGCGCCCGCTCCCCCATCTCCGCCAGCGGCAGCCGTACGGTCGTCAGCGCGGGAACCAGGTCGCGCAGGGTGGCGATGTCGTCGAACCCGGCGACCGACAGGTCCCCGGGCACGTCGAGGCCGCGTTCCCGCAGCGCCGCCAGGGCCCCGACCGCCATGACGTCGTTGACCGCGAACACGCACGTCGCGTCGGTGCCGATGACCTCGGTGGCGGCGCGGTAGCCCCCGTCCCGGTCGAAGTCACCGTGCAGCACGACGGGGGCCGGCAGCCCCAGATCCGCCAGCGCCCCGGTGAACCCGGCGGTGCGGTCCGCGGCGGTGACGAGCCTCGCCGGTCCCGCCAGCACGGCGAAGCGGGTGTGCCCGAGCCCGGCGAGGGTGCGCGCGAGCGCGGCGGCGCCCGCGCGGTTGGCCGGAGCGACCGTGTCCACGCCGAGGAGATTCTGGCCGACGCAGGCCACCCGGCCACCCGAGTCGCGGTAGCTGGCGAGCTCGGCGCGCAGCCGGCCGGTCATCCCCTCATCGGAGACCCTGGAACCGGCCAGCAGGATCGCCCGCACCCGCTGGGCGCGCAGCGTCGAGACGTACCCGATCTCGCGCTCGGGGTCACGGTAGGTCGTGCCGACCATGACCACCAGGCCACCACGGTCAGCGGCCCGCATGGCGCCGCCCGCGAGCGCGGCGAAGTAGGGGTCGGTGAGATCGTGGACGACCAGGCCGATGACATTGCTGGACCCGCGTGCCAGGGTCTGCGCGGTCGCGTTCGGCTGGTAGCCGAGCTCCGCGGCGGCGAGCTCGACCCGTTCGCGCAGCGTGGCGCCGACCTTGCGGCTGCTGCCGTTGAGCACCCGCGAGGCGGTGGCGAGCGAGACGCCCGCGTGCCGCGCGACCTCCTCGAGCGTGACCACGTGGACCTTCCTTCGGCCGTATGTCGGAAAACGCTTTCTCAAACCATCCTATTTGCGCGCCCGGGACGGCGTCGTAGTGATGAGGACGTACGAGCCGGCCCGCCGGTTCCTGCCTGGGTACGACGCGTACAACATCTCAACGGCACTAGTCTCCCGGCATGTCCTCAATCCGGGTCCGCACAACGGCGACCTCCACGCTGCTGCTCACCCTTCTCCCCGTCGCCGCGTGCTCGGGCGGCTCCGGCGGTTCCGGCCCCAAGGAGTCGCTGCCACAGGGCCGGGACGTGCTCACGCAGTCGGCGGCGGCCATGCGGGAGGTCAAGAGCCTCGGCTTCACGCTGGACACCGAGGGCAAGCCCGCGGTGCCGTTCAAGCGCGGCGACATCAAGCTGCTCCGGAGCGGGGACGCCCAGGGGACACTGCAGATCCAGCAGGGCGGGCAGGCCGTCGAGATGAGCTTCGTGCTCGTGGGCCCGACGGTCTACACCAAGGGCGTGACCGGCGGCTACCAGCGGCTGCCCCGGGCCATGGTCGCGCAGCTGTACGACCCCGCGGCGCCGCTGGATCCCGAGCGCGGCGTCGCGAAGCTGCTGACCAGCGCCACGGGCCCCAGGACCGAGGCGCGCGAGAAGGTCGGCGGCACGGACGCCTACAGGGTCAAGGCCACCCTCCCCAAGGACGCCGTGGCCGCGCTGGTGCCCGGTGTCGGCCAGGACCTGACCGGTCAGGTCTGGGTCGCCACGACCGATCATCGGCCGGTCAAAATCAAGATGCAGATCCCCGCGGCCGCCGGAGGCCCGGCCGGCGCGGTCATCGTGTCGCTGACCGAGTTCAACGCCGACTACAAGATCACGCCGCCCAAGTGATGGCCCGTTCCCGAAGACTGGCGATCGGCGTCGGCGGCGCGGTGGTCCTGCTAGCCGCGCTGGACGCCTACGTCATCGTGACCGTCCTGGTCGATGTGGTCGGCGACCTGGGTGTGCCCGTGAACAGGCTCGCCCGCGCGACGCCCATCATCACCGGTTTCCTCCTCGGCTACGTCGCGGCGATGCCGCTGCTCGGCCAGCTCTCCGACCGGTACGGCAGGCGCCCGATGCTGCACGCCTGCCTGGCCGGATTCGCCATCGGCTCCGCCGTCACGGCCATGGCGGACCAGTTGCCGCTGCTGGTCGTCGGCCGGGCCGTGCAGGGCATCGCCGGTGGCGCGCTGCTGCCCATCACCATGGCACTGGCGGGCGACCTCTGGGAGGAACGGAAACGACCTGTCGTCCTCGGTGCCGTCGGCGCCGCGCAGGAGCTCGGGAGCGTGCTCGGTCCGCTGTACGGGGCCGGGGTCGCGGCGCTCATCGGCTGGCGCGGGATCTTCTGGCTCAACATCCCGCTCGCACTGCTGGCCATGGCCGCCGTGCAGGTGTCGGTGCCGGCCCCCGAGCGCGGACGGACCGGCGAGAGGCAGCCCCCGCGGATCGACGTGACCGGCGGCGTTCTGCTCGCGCTCGCGCTGGGATTCCTTGTCATCGGCCTTTACAACCCCGAGCCGGATCAGACCGCACTGCCCCCGTGGGGACCACCCTCGGCCCTCGCCGGGCTCGTGCTGGCGGTGGCCTTCGTGGGCTGGGAGATGCGGTCCCGTACCCGCTTGCTCGACCTCACCGGCGTACGGCGCGGTGCGCTGCTGGCGACACTCGGCGTGAGCTTCGTCTCGGGGGCGGCGCTGATGGTCACACTCGTCGACGTCCAGCTCATCGCCCAGACCATGCTCGGCAGGAACGCGACCGGCGGGGCCCTGATGCTGACCCGCTTCCTCATCGCGCTATCGGTGGCCGCCCTCGCCGGCGGGCTGCTGGCCCGGCGGATCGGAGAGCGGTGGACCGTGGTCGGCGGGCTGGCCGTCGCGGGCATGGGCTACCTGCTCGTCGCTGGCTGGCCGGTGAAGGTTCTGGCCGCGCACTATGGGCCACTGCCGCGGATGGACGTCGACCTGATCGTCGCGGGGCTCGGCCTCGGCCTGGTGATCGCGCCCCTCTCCGCCGTGGTGCTGCGTCTCGTACCGGCGGGGCGGCACGGCGCGGCCTCGGCCGCGCTGGTGGTCACGCGCATGATGGGAATGCTCCTCGGCGTCTCGGCCCTGTCGGCCTGGGGCTTCCATCGGTTTCAGTCGCTCACCGCCGACCTGTCGACGCCACTGCCGTTCGGGGTGCCGCGGGCGGAGTACGCCCGCAGGGTGGCCACCTACCGGACAGCGCTGGACCAGGCCCTCCATGTCGAATACCGCGAGATCTTCCTGATCACCGCTGCGCTCTGCCTCGTCGGAGCGGTCGTCGGACTGGCTCTCGGCAGGGCCTCTGCGGAGGAGCCGGAGACCGGCGGGGCTAACGACACTCTGTCCCGCGCAGGAGGCTGAGCGCGGCTCGGGCGTACATAGGGTGGAGACGTCGCCCCACAGGGCACAACCGTGCGTCGGCCAGGGGCGGCAGGAAGACGGTGAGCCGTGCATCGGATGAGCGGGCTGGATGCCAGTTTCTTCCTGATCGAGGACGAGAACACCCCTCTCCACGTCGCGTCGGTCGTCGTCTTCGAGGGCCCGCCGCCCTCGTACGGCGACCTGGTGCGCAAGGTCGTCTCCAAGCTGCCGCAGATTCCCCGCTACCGGCAGCGTGTCCGCTCTCTGCCCCTGCACCTCGGGCGGCCGGTCTGGACCGACGACCCGCATTTCCAGATCCTCTACCACCTGCGGCATACCGCCGTACCGGCGCCGGGCAACGCCGATCAGCTGCGCAACCTGGCCGGACGGGTGCTCGGCCAGCGACTGGACCCGAGTAAGCCGCTCTGGGAGATATGGCTGGTCGAAGGTCTCGAAGACGGCCGGTGGGCGCTCATCGGCAAGGTTCACCACTGCATGGTCGACGGGGTCGCCGGGATCGACCTGCTGACCGCCCTGTTCGACCTGAGCCCCGACGCGACCGAGCACCAGGAGCCCGAGCCGTGGGAGCCCGAACCAGAACCGTCGGAGCTCGAGCTCGTGCTCGACGGCCTGCGACAGAACCTCGCGGGGCCCGTGCGTGGGCTGAACGCGCTGCCCGGGCTCGTCGGCTCACTGCGGAACGGACGGGAGATCCGGGAGTTCGCCGGCGGGCTGTCCCGCAGCGTCGCACGCTTCGTCCGGCCGTCGGCGAGCTCGTTGAACGGCCCCATCGGGCCGCACCGCCGCTGGTGCTGGGTGCAGGGCGACCTCGATGAGGTGAGGACCATTCGCCGGGCCCTCGGCGGCACGGTCAACGACGTCGTCCTGGCCGCCGTCACGCGGGGTTTCCGTGACCTGCTCGAGGGCCGCGGTGAACTGTCCCCCGCCGCCGTGGTCCGCACGGCGGTCCCGGTGTCGCTGCGTACGAGCGACGACAAGGACCAGATGACCAACCGGATCGCGCCGGTCTTCCTCAACCTGCCGTGCGGGGAGGCCGACCCGCTGCACCGGCTGCACCGGATCCGCAAGCAGATGGACGACCTCAAGCGCAGTCACCAGGAGGTCGGCAGCACCACCCTCACCAGGCTGACCAACACGGCGGTGGCGCCGGCTCTGCTGACCCTCGCGGCCCGGACCCCCATGAGGCTGCACAACCCGATGGTGCAGACGATCACGACGAACGTGCCCGGGCCTCCCTTCCCGCTGTACGTCCTCGGCCGCAAGGTCGTGGAGCTGCACCCGTACGTGCCCATCGCCGGTGGGATGCGCGTCGCGACCGCGATCTTCTCCTATCTCGGCAAGCTCAACTTCGGCCTCACGGGGGACTTCGACGCGATGCCGGATCTGGAGGTCCTCGCACAGGGCATCCGCGCCGGTTTCGACGAGCTCACCGAAAAGACCGCCGAGAAGGCCGCCAGATAAGCCCGGGCGGCGTCACCGCGCTCAGCGCAACGTGGCGCCGTCCTGGGCCTGGAGCAGCGGCAGTTCGGCGCGGCCTGGCAGCCCTTCCCAGTCGCCCTCGGCGGCCACCGCGAACGCCGCCGTGGTGACCGCGCGGTCGAGGCGTCGTTCCATGGAGAGGCCGTCCAGCCGGGCCGAGAGATATCCGGCCACGAACGCGTCGCCCGCGCCGACGGTGCCGCCGACCGGGACCCGGAGCGCGGACGACCGGACCTCGCCGTCCCGCGACCACGCACGCGCTCCCCCGGAGCCGTGCTTGACGACGACCTCGGGCACGCCCGCTCGAAGCAGCTCCCGCACGGCGCGCTCCTCATCGGCTTCGCCATCGGCGACCAGCGGAAGCTCCTCAGGGGAGGCGACGACGATGTCGAGGTATGGCACCAGGGGGCGCAACGCGGCCGCCGCCTGCGCCGGTTGCCACAGGCGCGACCGGTAGTTCACGTCCAGGCATACGGGTACGGACAGCTCCTGCGCCCGGCGCACCCCCCATTCGACAGCGGCCCGCGGCTCCGGCCCCAGTGCCGGCGTGATCCCGGTGACGTGGATCAGCCGCGGCGCGCCCTGACGGAGCGCCGCCGTGACGTCATCCGGCCGGAGGCCCGATCCGGCCGAGCCCGCCCGGTAGTAGTGGACCCGTACGACATCGGCGACCCGCCCCTCCTGGACGAGCAGACCGGTGGGGGCCCCGGCGTCCACACGGACCGTATCGATCTCCACCCCTTCGGCCCGGAGCGTGCGCAGGACCAGCTCGCCGAACTCATCGGCCCCCAGCACACCGGCCCAACGCACGCTGTGTCCCAGCCGGGCCAGGCCGATCGCCACGTTCGACTCGGCGCCGGCCACAGACAGGGTCAGGTTCCCACCCAGGCGCAGCGGCCCTTTCCCGCGGAGCGACGCCATGGTCTCGCCGACGGTGAGGACGTCCAGCCTCGTTGGCGGCTCAGCCCGCCCGTCCACGGCGTGCACCATCACAGGCCTCCGGTGCAGGGCGCCATCGCGGCGCGGAAGGCCCGTGCCCGCTGCCGCAGCGCGGCCAGGTCGCCCCCGTCCGCCGCGCCGGCGAGCGAGGCCTGCCATACCTCTGTGGGAGTCATCGCCCCGATGAGCGTCGGCAGCCCGAGCTCGACGGCCCGCACCGCTCCCGCAGTCATCGCGGCGGTGACGGCGAAGGACGCCCCGGCCGCGGCCACCTCCTCGGCCTGGGCCGTGGTGAGCACCGTGCCAGCGCCCAGGGTGACCCGCGCCCCCAGCTCCGCGCGGATCCGGCGGATGACGGCCATGGGATCCGCTCCCGTGAGCGAGACCTCCAGCAGGTCGATGCCCTCGTCGACCAGCACCTCGGCCGTCCGCACCGAGGCCTCGGCGTAACGCCCCCGGATGCCGCCCATGATCCGCCGCGTGCGCAGCAGGCCGAGGAGGTCCGGTGTATCGGCGCTCTGTGTCCTCGTCACCATCGTCACCACTCCGCCAGCGAGCCGTCATCGTGGCGCCACACCGGATTGCGCCATCGGTGCCCGCCCCGGTCCGCGGCGCGCACGGCCGGCTCGTCGATGGAGACCCCGAGCCCGGGCTCGTCCGTGCGATGGGCGTGCCCGCCGGTGAAGGCGAAGGGCGACCGGTCCAGCACGTAGTCGAGGAGGTCGGCGTCGGTGTTGTAGTGGATCCCGGCGCTCTGCTCCTGGATGAGGAAATTCGGCGTGGCGAAGCCGAGTTGCAGGGCGGCCGCCAGAGAGATCGGACCCAGCGGGCAGTGCGGCGCCACCTGCACGTCGAAGGTCTCGGCCAGCGCGGCGATGCGGCGGGTCTCGGAGATGCCACCGGCGTGCGAGGGGTCGGGCTGCACGATGTCGACTCCGGCCCGCAGGACCGGGAGGAAGTCGGTCCGTGAGTACAACCGTTCGCCGAGCGCGATCGGGACCGTGCTGATGCCGGTGAGGTCCGCGAGCCGGTGAACGTACTCGGGCCCGACCGGCTCCTCCAAGAACATCGGATGCAGGTCCGCGACGGCGGCGAGCACACGGCGCGCCACGGGCACGGTGGCGCGGCCGTGCGCGTCCAGTCCGAAGTCCCGGGTGGGGCCGAGCACCTCCCGCGCCGCCTCCGCGCGTGCGACGATCTCGGCGGTGTCGGCCATGGTGACGATGCGGGACAGGCGGCCGGCGAGGTTCATCTTCACGGCGGTGAAGCCGGCCTCCACCTGTTCGGCGACGGCCTCCCGCAGCCGGGCGGGCTCATCGCCCCCCACCCACGCGTAGACCCGGACCCGGTCGCGCACCGGCCCGCCGAGCAGCGCGTGTACCGGAGCGCCGTAGAACTTGCCGGCGATGTCCCAAAGGGCCTGATCGAGCCCGGCCACGGCGCTCGACAGCACCGGACCGCCCCGGTAGAACCCGGCCTTGGTCATCACCTGCCAGTGGTCCTCGATCCGCAGCGGGTCCTGGCCGATCAGATATTCACTCAGGACCTCCACGGCCGTGCGCACCACCTCGGCCCTGCCCTCCACGACGGGCTCGCCCCACCCCACGACGCCGTCATCGGTCTCGACGCGGCAGAACAGCCAGCGTGGCGGGACCAGGAACGTCTCGACTCTGGTGATTCTCATCTACGCTCACCTGCCATCGCACTCACGCGGAGTCCTTCGAGATGCTCCATCCGCCGTCGACCGTCAGGGCCGTCCCGGTGATGTACGACGCCTCCGCCGACGCGAGAAAGGCGATCGCGGCGGCCACCTCGCCGGGCTCCCCGAACCGCCGCAGCACCGTCGCCTCGACGCTCCTGGCCCGGTCGGCCTCGTGAACCCGGTCCCACGCGGGGGTCATCACCGGGCCCGGCAGCACGCAGTTGACCCGGGCGCCCGGCCCGTAATCCACCGCCAGCTGCCGGGTCAGCGCGACCAGGCCGCCCTTGGCCGCCGCGTAGGCGGGGCGCCCCGGCAGACCGAAGTTGGCGTGCACGGACGAGGTGATCACCATGGCACCGCCGCGCTCGGCGAGGCCGGGGAGCAGGCGCCTGGCGCCGAGAAAGGCTCCGGTCAGGGTCACGTCGATCTGCCGCCTCCAGGAGTCCGGCGATGTCGCGTGGGCGGGCGCGACCTCACTGAAATAGGCGTTCGTCACAACCGTGTCGACGGGACCAAAGGCCTCCTCGGCGGCGTCGGCCACGCGGTCCCACGCCGGCTCCTCGCTGACATCGCCTACGAGGAAGAGCGCCCGCCCACCACCGTCACGAAGCCCGGCCGCGACGCGCTCGCCGTCCGGGGACAGGTCCAGGATCACCACGGCCGCGCCCTCGTCCGCCAGCCGGCGCGCCGTCGCGGCCCCGATGCCCTGGGCACCACCGGTCACGACCGCGACCCGGCCGGTGAAGCGCCCGGACGGAACGCCGCTCACGCCACCGCCAGGTCCATGGCACAACAGCTATTGATCATTGCGTCAGTACTAATACAGCCGGCCGGGCCCTGGCAAGAAGGTGTTTGGCCCCGTCATCCAAGACGGCGCGACCGCGACCGCATCATCCCCACGGCGAACGAGCGGGTAGTCACCCGGGACGGCTCAGGCCTCGTTCGATGATTGGAACGTCGGCCTGACCTGGGCGTACACGTGTAGCCCAGCGCCCACGACTGGACTCGAAGCAAGCCTTACGCAACCGGGCGGTGATCAGTCCTCTCGCTGATGATCCGTTCGGTGTGAAGCTGTTCCAGCAGACGAACCGTTGCCATCTAGCGCTAATGGGCTGCGAATAGTGCGCGTGACTGACTAGGCCATAGCGTTCGGATGACAGCTCTTGCCAGCGGTCTCGCTGACTTTCTGCTACTGAGGAGGGCGGCGTGTTGGCTTGGATTATCCGGCTTTCACCTGGG
>JAOPYH010000525.1 GCA_025964715.1 Streptosporangiaceae bacterium
TACCGCGCCGACGAGGCGACGATCGACTTCTCGTCCCAGCTGGGCGCCGTCGCCACGCAGGACGAGACCGAGCTCCTCACCATCAACATGGGGCCGCACCACCCGGCGACCCACGGGGTGCTGCGCCTGCTGACCACGCTCGAGGGCGAGGTCATCCGCGTCGTCAAGCCGATCATCGGCTTCCTGCACACCGGCATCGAGAAGACGGCCGAGGACAAGGCGTACTGGAAGGCCATCCCCGTCGTCGAGCGGATGGACTACCTCGCGTACTACTTCAACGCGATGGCCTTCTGCGGGGCGACGGAGACGCTGCTCGACCTCGAGGTCCCCAAGCGCGCCCAGTACCTGCGCGTCATCCACATGGAGCTCAACCGCATCATGAGCCACCTCGTGTGGCTGGGCACCTCCATGCTGGACCTCGGCGCCGTGACCGTCTGGTGGTACTGCTTCCGCGAGCGCGAGACGATCCTCGACCTCTTCGATCAGTCCAGCGGCCAGCGCATGCACACGCGCTACTTCCAGGTCGGCGGCGTGATGGAGGACATCCCCGCGGGCTGGGAGGCCAACCTCCGCAAGTTCCTCAAGAAGATGCCGGCGGCGATCGAGCAGTACCTCGATCTGCTCAACCGCAACGAGATCGCGCTGCGCCGCCTGCGCAACACCTGTCCGCTGGACGAGCAGACGCTCCTCGACCTCGGCGTCACCGGTCCGCTGCTGCGCGCCGCGGGCAACCCCTGGGACCTGCGCAAGGCGATGCCCTACTCGTCCTACGAGGACTTCGACTTCAAGATCCCGGTGGGCACGGTCGGCGACAACTACGACCGCTACGCCTGCAGGCTGGCCGAGATGTACGAGTCGGTGAAGATCGCCGAGCAGGCGCTCGAGGGACTGCCCGACGGTCCCCACATCACCGACGACCGCAAGGTAGCGTTGCCGCCGCGTCACGAGCTGGCGACCTCTATGGAGGCGCTGATCCACCACTTCAAGCTCGTCACGGAGGGTTTCCGCCCGCCGCCGGGGGAGATCTACTACCCGGTCGAGTCTCCACGCGGAGAGCTCGGCTGCTTCGTCTCCTCCGACGGGTCCGCCAAGCCCGCGCGCGTGCACATGCGCGACCCGTCCTTCGTCAACCTGCAGGCCTTCTCGCACATGGCGAAGGGCGGCTACATCGCCGACCTGATCGCGACGCTCGCGATGCTCGACCCGATCCTCGGAGGAATCGACAGGTGAGCCCACCCGACGAGCCCCTGCAGGAGATCCTCGACGACGTCCTCGCGTCGGCGCTCGCCGGGCCGGCTCGGCCGGTCCCCCGCTTCGGGCATGGCTCACGCGTACCCGGCTGGGACGAGGCGGTCGATCTCGAGAAGGATCCGGCCGAGATCCCCGATCCGGCGAGCACGGAGGTGCCCGCGGCGCTGCGTGAGGAGATCGAGTCGCACATGGCGCGATACCCCGATCGGCGCTCGGCGGTGCTCCCGGCGCTCCGGGCCGCACAGAGCCTGCATGGCTGGTGCTCGCCGCAGGCGATCGAGCAGGTGGCATGCGTGATGCGTGTCACGCCCGCCTACCTGGAGTCGGTGGCGAGCTTCTACGACATGCTCGAGACGGCCCCCGTCGGTCGCCACAGCGTGTATGTGTGCACGAACATCTCGTGCTCGATGCTTGGCGCCGACCAGCTGCACGAGGCGATTCGCGACGCCGCCGCGGGAGACCCCGAGTTCAACGTCCGGGCGTTCGAGTGCCTCGGCGCCTGTGACATCGCGCCGATGGCCTCCGTCGACGGCGTGTACGTCGGTCCGCTCGAGCTCGCGGACGTGCCGCAGCTGCTTGACGACGTTCGTGCCGGCCGCCCGGTGCTGGCGGACAAGCAGCTCGCGCGACGGCCCGGTGCCGACCCGGGCGCGCAGACCGCCCAGCATGAGGGCGAGGGACGCTGAGCATGTCGGCAACCGCCGCTCCCAAGCTGCTGCTCGCGGACATCGACGAGCCGGGGCTGCACACACGCGAGGTCTACGAGCGCCGCGGCGGCTATGACTCCCTGCGCAAGGCGCTCGCGCTGACCCCCGAAGAGGTCCTCAGGGAGCTCGAAGCGTCGGGGCTGCGCGGCCGCGGCGGCGCGGGGTTCGCGATGGGCAAGAAGGTCTCGTTCCTGCCACAGGGCTCGATGGACAAGTACCTGGTGTGCAACGCCGACGAGTCCGAGCCGGGGACGTTCAAGGACCGTGAACTGATGCAGAAGACGCCGCACATGCTGCTCGAGGGGATCGTCATCGCCTCCTACGCCGCGGGAGCCAACCGCGGCTTCATCTACATCCGCGGCGAGTACGACCTGCAGGCCGACGTGCTCGACGAGGCGCTGGCGGAAGCGCGTGCCGCGGGCTATGTGGGGGAGGACATCCTCGGCCGCGGGCACTCGCTGTCGCTTGTCGTGCACCGCGGCGCCGGCGCCTACATCTGCGGCGAGGAGACGGCGTTGCTCGACTCGCTGGAAGGCAAGCGTGGCAACCCGCGCCTGAAGCCTCCGTTCCCGGCCAACCAGGGGCTCTATCAGGGCCCCACGCTGATCAACAACGTGGAGACGCTGGCGACCGTGCCGGTGATCATCAGGATGGGTGGCGAGGAGTACGCGAAGCTCGGCGTCGAGGGCTCATCGGGCACGAAGCTCGTGTCGGTCTCCGGCCACGTCCGGCGGCCGGGGAACTACGAGATCGAGCTCGGCATCCCCTCGCGCGAGATCGTCTACGGCCTCGCCGGCGGCCCACTGGAGGGGCGCGAGGTCAAGTGCTGGTTTCCCGGCGGCTCCTCCGCGCCGGTTCTCACCGCCGAGGA
>JAOPYH010000104.1 GCA_025964715.1 Streptosporangiaceae bacterium
GCGTACGCCTCCAACGCGTGCCCGACGGCGTTGCCCGCCACCGACGCGCCGAGCAGCGCCACCGCCAGCACGCGGCCGAACCGGCGGGCCGGCGCGGTAGCCCACCCGCCCAGCCACACCAGCGACCCCGCGGCGGCCCCGGCGTCGACGACAACCGGCAGCAGCCACGCCAGCCACGGGGAGAACCCGCACAACAGTGCGAGGTCGCGCAGCGCCGCGAACGACAGCACCGCCGACGCGCCGGCCACGACTGTCAGCAGCCCGTACAGGGCGGTCCGGGCGCTCACCGCGCACCCCCGACCAGCAGCACCAGCGCCAGCACCGCCAACGGCGGCCCCACGAGGATCACCGCAGCAGCCGCCGCGCGGGTCACCGCCACGGCCAAACCCCACGAGGCCCACCCCGGCTGCGTCGGTGCCGTCCCCGGCGCAGCCACGTCCGCAGCCACGCCCACACCCTGCGCGCCACTCACTCCGACCCCCCGTCGGCCGCGTCGGCGACGAGCGCGCACAGCTCGTCATACCCGGCAGGGGTGAGCCCGCCGTGCTGCAACTGTCCGTCCGCCCACGACCGCAGGCCGAACAGCACCTCGTCGACGTCGAGCCCCATCGCCGCGGCGACACGCTCGACCCCGGCACCGCGGGCGAGCGCCTCGGATGCGGTGGTCCACCGGGTGTTGCTGATCGCGTCGGTGAGGGCCTGGCCGACCGCGAGCGCGTCGAGCGCGTGCCCGACGAGCCGGCCGACCGGCAGGGGCGGGTCGGCGAGGTTGTGGCGTGCCTCGACGAGCCGGGATACGTGCCGGTGCCAGGCGTCGAGCAGCTCGCGCGGCGACGCGCCGGCGAGGTCGCCGGGGGTCGTGGGGGTGTCTTGCGTACGGTCGTTCACGGGTCGGACCTCCATCCGATCAAGGCCCCGGCCGGTGCTTCTATCACCGCGTCCGGGGCCGCCCCCGTCTCACAGCCTTCTCACGGACTGTTCGCACGGGGCGGGATTTGGAGGGCCTGACCTGGACGTTCTCTGTGCTGGTGGACCCGTTGGACCACCGTGGATCTGATCCACCCAGCTACGGATCAGAAGGTTGGGGGTTCGAATCCCTTCGGGCGCACCACGCACACACTAGCCCTGACCAGCACAAACGGTCAGGGCTAGATCATTTCTCAGATCGGGAAGTCGATCTCGATCCACGGTCTGATCCACGAACCTTGCTAGCTTGCGCGTCATGACCGCTGTCTCCGAGCCGCCGAAGGCCCGATCCCGCGGCAACATCCGCCGGATGCGCGACCGCGTGCAGGTGCGCGTCTCGGCCGGCGAGGACCCGAGCACGGGCGAGCGGATCATCCTCACCGACAGCGTGCCAATCGAGATCCCGGGCAACGCACGCGCCGAGCGGGATGCGCTCAAGGCGGCCGAGAAGCTCCGCACGAGGATGCTGGCCGATGCCGACGAGCTGAGGGTCGCCCGCACCCGCGCGACCGTCGGGGCGCTCCTTGAGCGATGGATGGCCCAGCACGAGATCGACCCGACGACGCGCATGACCTACGAGTCGCAGATCCGGATGTACATCGTGCCGGCGGTCGGCGACGTGCCGCTGGTTCTGTTCGTGCGCGATGCCTCGCAGCGGCTGGAGGCGTTCTACAGCCGGCTCCGGAGGTGCCGGGCACTCTGCAACGGCAAACCGTTTGTCGAGCGGCACGCCGAGAAGGGCCCGCACGACTGCGCTGCCGCCGGTTGCAGGCCGCACGTGTGCAAGCCCTATGCCGCGTCGAGCGTGCGGTCAATCCACGCGATCCTGTCGGGCGCGTGCAGCGCGGCCGTGCGGTGGGGGTGGATCAGCTTCAACCCGATGCCGTCGGTTCGGCCGCCGGCGAAGCCGCGCCCGCAGCCGCGGCCGCCGACGAGCGAGCAGATGGCGCGCATCGTGGAAGCCGCGTGGGCGTCGTCGGCGGAGTGGGGCCTCTATGTCTGGCTGTCGGCGGTGCTCGGCGCACGTCGCGGTGAGGTGGTCGCGCTGCAGTGGGAGGACGTCGACCTCACGGCCGGGGTGGTGCGGCTCGACGAGAACTACGTCCGGACCGCCGACGGCATGCTCCTGAAGGACACGAAGTCGCACCAGATGCGGCGGTTGTCGATCGACGCCCCGACGGTCGAGCTGCTCCGTCAGCATCGGGACGACTGCGCCGCGCAGCTCGCGCTGCTCGGGATCGTTCTGGGCGACCGCACGTGGGTCTTCTCGGCAAAGCCGGACCTGAGCGCGCCGCGCGACCCAGCGTCCCTGACGCGTCGCTACGGCCGGCTGGTGGCCAAGCTCGGGGTCGACACGATGCTCAAGGAGCTGCGGCACTACTCCGCCACCGAGCTGCTGACCGCTGGCGTCGACCTGCGAACTGTCGCCGGCCGGCTCGGGCACGGCGACGGGACGACAACGCTGCGGCACTACGCGGCGTGGGTGGGGTCCGCCGATGCGGCCGCGGCCGGGGTGATCGGCGGCCGGATGCCAGCGCTGAGGCCGGTCGATCGCGGGTAGGAGCAGGTGCCGGTCAGCGGCGGTCCTCGCGCGTAGGCTCGCGCGGGTACGACCGCAGCGCCGAGCCGAAGGTGGGCAGCTCACGTCATGGCAGAGGCCGCGACCAGCCAGTCCTCGACCAGCCCCTTCACCGACGAGTCGGCCCGGCAAGCGTTGACGCGCGCGTGCCAGATGGCCGGGGTCGGCGCGCGCTCGGTCGAGCTGATTCGAATAGGCTCGAACGCGGTCTACCGCGTCGACGGTGATGTCATCGCGCGCGTCGCGCCGTCGGCGCATCTGCTTGCCAACGCGAGGAAGCAGATCGAGGTTGCGCGGTGGCTCGGATCCGTCGACTACCCGGCTACACGGGCGCTCGATATCGCGCAGCCCGTGGAGGCCGACGGTCGCGTCGTCACGTTCTGGGAGTCGATCTCGCGCGAGACCGTGTACGCGCCCATCCGCGATGTGGCCACGTTGATCAAGCGGCTCCATACCTTGGCCCCGCCGGACGACATCGACCTGCCCGACCTGCGGCCGTTCGGCAACGTGACCGACGCTCTCCCCACTTTCGACGGCTTGCCGGCCACCGACGCCCAGTTTCTGCTTGAGAGAGTCGAGTGGGCTCGCGAGGCGTTCCCCCGCCTCGGGTTCGCCCTTCCTGCCGGTCCCGTCCACGGTGACGCCAACGTGGGCAACGTGATCTGCGATGACCGAGGCCGGCCCGTCCTCATCGACCTGGACAGCTTCGCCGTCGGCGCGCGGGAGTGGGATCTGATCCAGACCGCTCTCTTCGCTGATCGGCTCGGCTGGCACTCTGCGGCTGAGTACCGCGCGTTCGTCGACGTGTATGGGTACGACGTCACCAAGTGGGCCGGCTACACCGACCTCGCGGACATGCGTGAGATCGCGATGACGTCATGGATGGCAAGGAAGGCAAGCGTGTCGCGTGATGCTGCTGCCGAGTCCATCAAGCGGGTTGAGGCGATGCGCACCGGCGCAAGTCGCCGCGACTGGGGTGCGCATTGATTGGCAATGACAGGTGCGGACGCGACGGAGGCGTCGCATAATAGCTTTGGGAACCAGCGTGATGCGGCTCGATCTTGACTCTGACTTGGCAATTTGCAGACAGAGCTGTCCGCTGTTCACCCCGACGGCCCTCCCGACGGGCCCGCACGGGGCACGACCCTGGTTCTCCCTTGCTTCCTCGTACTAGCCGCTCTGCTCGTCGCAGTGGTCGGGCAAGTGAGCCCGGAGGGCATCGCGGAGCGGTGGCGCAGCCGCCCTTGATGCGACCGGTGAGGCGTGGAGGATGACGCGGCCGAGGAAGTTGCGCGTACCCGTCCTGCCTCTTATGAGTTGACCGCCGCAATATAATGAACGACCTGAACAAGTCGGAAACTGGTGAACATCGCTCGATGTCGGAATATGTAGTGGTAGTTAGGGCTCGCTCGTCGGCGAGATTTCTTCCTGGCCAAGGACAAGAAGTTCTTCTGGGTCCAGGTCCGCAGGTGCCTACTCAGCTCCGGATCCGTCTCCAAACTCGTTGGGCAGACGAGGGATTTACGAGTCAGGTTCCTCGCGAATTAGTGATCGAAGTTCGTGGTGAGGCGCCGTCGTTGGACGCGGCAGTCTCCCATTTTCCCCAGGTAGCCCGCCCATTTGCTGCACTCCTCGCGTTTTGTGCGAATGTCGCAGTGGGAACGCCTGAGGCTCACATTGCATACGATATAAGTGCCGGGACCGATGAACGCGAATTCTTGGAAGTGTTCTTACCTGACGAAGGAGGTCTTCCAGCTGTCGGTCGGATAGTGCGAATAGAGGAGTACACGGACTTGGTGGGCGCGTTATTACGGTCGACTGTTGGACGACGACTTGGACAGGCTCTTCAACACTACGAACTTGCACTCCGAAACTGGCACTACGGGGGCGAGTATCTTGCGATGGCCCATCTATATATGGCCGTCGAAACTCTGACGGTTGCAATCCTTCGAGATGAATGCCACCGGCGAGGCTTGGATCAGGAGAGGTTGGCTCGTGAGGTAGGAATTGATCCAGATGAGCGACGATGGAAGTCGGCACTGGAGACGTGGTGCCGGGCCGAGCTGATCTTCCAAGGTGATCCGGAGGCGTACCGAAGTGCAAAGAGTGCCAGTGATGGACTTGAACATGGAATTCTGGATCTTTCCGCCATCCATCAGAAGGCGGTCGCGGCAGCAAGCGCTACATTCGGTTATGTGCGATTCGCGATTCTAAGGTTATTTGGCTTCGAGGATCCCGCCACTGAATTAGCGAGAAGGCCACCCCGAGACGTTCTCTCCATGCGCAAGATGGTCAGAGGACACTTCGTTGGGCCCGCAGAAGACCCAGCACCCGCGGGCGAGCCATACCCGAGGTTGGAATGGAACTCCTCAGTTAAGGATATCGTTCGCGTCGGCAACCGGTTCAATGCGACGTTCCAAGAGGATATGCGTGTCTGGTGCGCTCCCGACATCGGATTTCGCGGTAGCTCTTTCGAGGTGCGTGGACGAGATGACGGAGATGGAGTCTCGTTGGTTGGTGTCGAACCAGTCCCGGTACTCGACGTTGAGGTCACGTACGGCCCAACGGGCGCGGCTTGGCAGAGTGTTTTACGACGGGCGCAGCGGTTCACTACACAGATCGCGAGCAGAGTTGCAGAGGTTGCCGTCCAACCGCTCTATGCCACGTTCTTTGGTCAGATTTCAGAGGCGCTGGCCCTGGCTGAAGCAATCGAGGTTCTCCTTCTTGATCGGCGCCCAATTGAGAGTTTCGGGCTGCTACGCGGGATGGTCCTTTGCGCGGCGCGGTTCGAAACCTACGAATGTGATCCAGATTCCGCCGTTGGTACTGCGGCACGTTGGAGTATGGAATCCTTGAAGCGGATTTCGAGTCTATATTCCGGTGACAGCGGCGCGGAATTCTCGAACGCGCTTGAAGGACGGGTTCTCGGAATTTCGGAACTGCTCAGCCACCTGGGCCTCCATATTCCGGAGCGAGAGGTCGGGATTGATGCGACCGAGATATATCGCGAACATTGGGATGCAATCCGCTACATCGATGAGGTCGAACACTGGGGAGAGCTGGCTATTAGTCTGCACTCAAAAAGTACCCCAGAAGGACTGAACTTCTTCACACGCGCAACATCTGACGAGCTTATTCGGATGATTGCGGGCACTGCTACAAGAGTGCTTGTCTATTCCGCAGTAATTTTCGCAGAAATAATGGACCAAGTGGTCGAGCTCGCGGAAGCTGTCGAAATCGACCTGGCAGGGCAGGTGTTGGAGTCTGAAGATTCGGAGTAGTCGCAACGCGAAGGTTTGGTGACCAATCAACCTCACGGAAAAGGCGCCCGTCGTTCGTGGTTGGGCTTGGCGTGACCGGCCTCATGCGCCGCCGGACGCGGCGCTTTGATCCCTACAGAGACGGGTTCGGCAGTGTTGTTGGGTCTGCGTTGTCCGGTTGCCGCAAGCTGGTGGACAATGAACCTGAAGGACGGCTACTGGCTGATCATGCTTTATGTCCACAATCTGCTACTCCTGGACTGCGCGGCAAAGTCGCGGACCTCCGAGCTGCCGCGGTAGCGGACAAGGCGCTGGCGGAACTCGTCGACGTACTGTTGGCAGCGAGCGGACTCGAGCCCTTCCCCCACCGCGAACGCCCCAGTGGCAACGCGGCAACCTTCGTCGACGTCGCCGCGGTCGAGGTGAGCATCGGCGAGGACCATGGCGACGAAGAAGTCGCTGCGGACGTAGTCGCCCGACGCCGAGTCAAGGGCGCGTGTTGCGTGCTCGATCGCGCGATCCGGCCGGCCGAGGTCTCGGTTGCAGTGGCCCAACTCGGCTGCCAGCTCAGCTGCGTCGAAGTAGCCGATCCACCCGGGTCCTTCCCCGGGGTTGTGGCGGTCGAAGCTCTCCACTGCAGCGCCCATTGCCCGATCACAGGACTCGGCGTCGCCGGTGCGCGCGAGTGCACGGGCCTCCATGACATAGAAGTGCGACGTAAGAATCGGGACGCCGATGGAGTCGGTCCCGAGCCGCGCCGCTCGCGCCATGTTCGCGGCCTCCCGGTAGCGGCCCAGGAAGCTCGCCTGATGGCTCATCGCGTCGAGGATGCTCGCTGCGAGCAGGCGGTCGTCTGCAGCGTCGGCGAAGCCGAGGGCCTGGATGAAGTAGCGCTGCGCGAGGCCGTGGTGGCCGGCGTCGTACGACATCCATGCGGCCAGCTGGGTTGACTCGCCGGCGGCGGAGAAGAGCGCTACGCGGACGTCGGTGCTGCCTGAGGCGCGTAGGAGACGCGGCAGCTCGCCGCGCAGGTACTGCACGAGGGCGTTGCGGGCGTGGGCGCCGCCGAAGGTGCTGTCGAGTCGGTCGAAGGTCGAGCGCATGACGCGCAGTCGCTCAACGTCGGACGCGCCGACCTTCTTCGGGCCGGACCCGGAGCCGAGCTGCTCTTGCGATCCGACCAACCATGCCATCGACGCGTCGTGCCATGCCGCGACGTTGGCTGGCGCGTTGCCAATGGCCGCAACTCCCGCGAGGTCGGCATCGAGCAGTTCCGCGACGCTGCCGACTCCGTCGTCCGGGCGGTAGGGGTAGGCGAGACCAAGGTCCGGTGAGACGGAGAGCGCCGATCGGAAGCCGAGCTCGTCGGGCGAGATGCGCCGGCCGAGCCGGGCCGCGAGTGCTTCCCGGATGGCGTCGCGGGTGGCGTAGTCCCGAGGCGAGACGCCGGACAGCCAGCGGCTGACGTAGGTGTGGTTGAACCGCTTGCCGGCGGCCCGCGCGGCCGCGGACTCGTTGACCGCCCGCGCGAACTTCTTTCGGCCGATCTCCCCGCGGCCGTCGAGGAAGCCTGCTTCAGTCATGAGCGCGACGAGACGCTCGTTCGTCGGCATGAGCGCTCACCTCCCCCGACCTGCGCCCTGTGCGCAAGTGTGCCCCCTACTGCGCCCTGTTGGAGGTCGTTCCGGAGATCCACGCTGGTTCCTGTCAGGACAGTCCCGGCGCCCGGAACGACAGGAGGCGAGAGATGCCAGAGCTACGAGGGAGTACCGAACTCGCGCTCCAGCTCCTCGACTCGGTGACGCAGGTCGCGGAGGTCGCGACGGATCGCTGCCAGGTCGTCGGTCGCGATGTCGTCGGTCGAGCGGCCACGGAGGACTGTGCCCAGGTGATCGGCGGGCCAGCCGAGCGCGCTCGACAGCGACGCGAGCGTGCGTGGCTGCCGTCGCCGCTCGTTGAGCACGTGCACCAGCTCGCGAACCGTGGTGAGCGAGACGCCGGAACGTGTCGCGAGCTCCGTCATCGTCATGCCGCGGTCGTCGAGCCGCGTGCGGATCGCCGCACCGACGGCCGGCCAGTCCTGGCTCATGTGTGCTCCCGGATCGAGGTGTGCCGAGAGTAGCTAGAGCGCGAAGCCACGCGCAGGTTGCGCGTAGAACACTGTTGACGAACTATCAATCTACGCTCAAACTGAGTGTGAAACTGGCAATGAAGGAGATGGCGGGATGCGGTTGCACCCGGACACAGGATCAGCAGGACAACCCAAGGAGCGAGCAATGAGCAATGACCGACCCGACCGACCGGCCGTGCAGCGGCCGTCCTTCTACACGGCGGCGGAGACCGCCGAGATTCTCCGGCTCGACGAGTCGACGCTCTACCGACACCTGCGCAACGGCACGTTCCCCGGGCTGAAGATCGGCGGCCGGTACGTCGTGCCCGGCGCTGTGCTCGACCGGCTCGTCGACGACGTGCTCGTCACCGGGCGGTGCGTCGACCTCGGTGGCTGGACCGAGCAGTGGCGGCACGACCAGATCGCCGCGCTCGCCCGCGTCGCCGCCGCGAACGTCGAGCTGTCGGGCGGTGTGGCATGAGCATCGGGGTTCTCATCTTCTTCGCGATCGTCGGCGCGGCGGTCTGCGCGAAGGCCCGGGTGGCCGGCGGGGCGATCGTGTTCGCCCTCGCCGCGCTGGTGCTGTTTATCGGGACGCCGGCCGGGGCCGGGCTGCCGGGTGTGGTGTCGGACTTCCTGTCGACCGTCAGCCAGGCGTCGGAGCCGATCACCCATTCCGGAACGGGGGCGGCGGGATGACCGCCGCGCGCAGCACGCGCCGCGAGCCGATCGGCGGGCATGTGCGGCCCGAGGACTTCCGGCACCGGGCGGCGTGCCGGTCAGTGGATCCGGAGGTGTTCTTCCCGACCGCGGTCGCCGGCCCGGAGCTCGAGGTTCAGGTGTCGGTGGCCAAGGCCGTCTGCGCCGGCTGTGTCGTCCGGCCGGCGTGTCTGGAGTGGGCGCTGTCGGGTCTGCCGGACGGGATCGCAGGCGGGATGACCGAGCACGAACGCCGCGTGGAGCTGGCCCGCCGCCGCGAGCGCCGGGGTGGACGTCTTCCCAGGCCGCGTCCTCCGCAGCGCCCACCCGGGGCCACCCGCAAGGAGGTCGCCGCGGCGGGCCGGGCGGCGATCGCCGCCGGGCTGTCGGTGCAGGAGGCGGCGGGAGAGTTCCTCGTCAGCCCCCGCACCGCCGCCCGATGGGCACACGCAGCCAGCACGGGGAAGGGCGCACCGGCTGCAACCGGCGCGCCCCTCCAGATCTCCCACACAGACGCCCAGGCAGGGACACCAGCGGAAGGAATCCGATCCTAGATGAACACCACCAACATCCCGCGCGGTCCGCGCGGGGACGACGATCGCTCGCACGCCGTCATGCGCGCCCAGGCGGGGGCCGACGCCTGGCGGGAGGTCATCCACGCCCAGCGCGCCGCGGCTGCGGATCACGGTGACTTCTACGCCCTGGCGGGGGAGATGGTCGAGACCCTGCGCTGCTTGGACTCCCTCGCCAGCGTGCTGGTCGGGCAAGTCGGCAGCTACCGCGCCGGTCCCGGCGGCGGGCCCGGTCGGGAGGTCTACGACGACGCCGGCGCGAACCCCGCCCACCGGCTGCGCGCCGCGGTGCTCGCCCTGGTCGAGACCCGTGACGAGCTGGGCCAGGCCGAGCGGGCCGCGAACCGGTTCTTCTCCGCCATCAGCCACATCGGCGTCCGCTTCGACGGCGCCGGCGACGGCGAGGGGGGTCGGTCGTGAACGTGTTCCTGTTGTTCGTGTTCTCCGCGATCGCGGCAGCGATCCTGTGGCGGCTGGGTAGGCGTGGGTACGGGTTCGGGCTCGGAGTGTTCGCGCTGGTTCCGGCGTGGGCGCTGCTGCGCCAGGTTCCGTGGCCGGTCTACCTGCTCGCCGCCCTCCTGGCCGCGGCCGCACTCTGGCATCACCTGTCGCGCTCGGCGGCGGTGGTGACTCGCTGGTCGGGCCGCTCCCGGCGCAGCTCCGGAACGGCGTCGGCGGCCACGATCGCCCGGGTGGCGTCGGCGCGGGCGATGCGCGGCAAGGCCCGCAAGGTCCGCCCCGCCCTGGCCGAGGTGCGGTGGTGGGTGCTGTGGCGAGTGCCGGAGATCGGGTACGCGATCGAGCTGTGCCGCACCGGCCTGCAGACCGTGTGGTGCTCGATCGAGGACGTCACCCTCGTCTTCGGTGGCCCCCGCACCGGGAAGACCGGCTGGTTGGCGTGCCGGATCATCGACGCCCCGGGCGCCGTCGTCGTCACCTCCACGCGCACGGACCTGCTGGAGCTGTGCGGGCCGCTGCGCGCGGCCAAGGGCCCGGTGTACGTGTTCAACGCCGTCGGACTCGCCGGGATCCCCTCGACGGTGACGTTCGACCCGCTCACTGGCTGCACCGACCCGAACACCGCGGCGGAGCGGGCGACGGACATGGTGTCCGCGGCGTCGAAGTCCGGGTCGGGGGACCGGGAGTTCTGGGACGCCCAGGCCATCCGCGCGCTCGCGCTGCTGCTGCACGCCGCCGCGCTCGGCGGCAAGCAGCTGGTGGATGTGAAGCGCTGGATCGGCAACCCCGCTGGCGCGCAGCGGGAGGTGACCGGGTTCCTGCAACGCTCCCCGGTCCGGGCGCTGGTCGAGGACGCCGCCCAGTTCCTCGGGACGAACGACAAGACCCAGTCCTCGATCACCACCACGATGGCGCTCGCGCTGGGGTGGCTCAACAACCGCGACGCAGCCAAGGCCGCCGCGCCCGGCCACAGCCTCGACGTCGCGAAGGTCCTGGCCGAGCGGGCGACGGTGTTCCTGCTCGGTGCGGAGGAGACCCAGGTGGCGCCGCTGATGTGCGCGCTGACCGGGCACATCGCCCGCCAGGCCCGCCAGATCGCCGCCACGAGCGACGCCGGCCGGCTCGACCCGCCGCTGGGGCTGTACCTGGACGAGGCGTTCCTGATCTGCCCCGTGCCCTTGGACTCCTGGACAGCGGACATGGGCGGCCGCAACGTCACCATCCTCGCGGTGTTCCAGTCGCGGCAGCAGATGCTCGACCGCTACGGCGACACCAAGACCGGGCAGATCATGACCAACGCCGCGGCGAAGGTCGTGTTCGGCGGTACCGGGGACCGCGACGATCTGATCTTCTGGTCCACCCTGGCCGGTGACCGGGACGAGCCGATCTGGACGACCGACCCCTACGGCCGCGGCCGCTCCAAGACCGTCCGAAGTGTGCCGGTAGTGGCGCCGGCGCAGATCGCCAACCTGCCCGAGGGGCGGGTGCTGGTGTTCCGCCGCGGCCTGCGCCCGGTGCTCGGGCGGGCCCGGATGGCGTGGCACCGCGCGGACGTCCGCGCCCTGCAGTACCCGGACGCCTACACGGTGCGGGCTCGCGCCTTCGCCCGCCGCCAGCACTGCCGCGTCGCTCGATGGGTGACCGCTCAGGTCGGTGCCGTTCGCGGGTGGTGTCAGGCGCAGTGGACGGCGTTGCGAGTTCGTGTCACCGGGCGCAGCGCAACGTCCACTGTCGTCGTCCCGCCGACCAGTCGCCCCTTCACGACGCCCGTCGGCGATACGGCCACCGATTCGACCGCGGCCACACCGCCGGCCGGCCCGGACCCGGGCGGGTCGGTGATCCCGTTCCGGTCGCCCTTCGCTCGACCGGCATCCGACGAGCAGCTCGACGACGACGCGATCGAGGACGGGGGCGTGTGATGAGCCGGAGCCCCAGCCACCTAGGCGTCGAGTATCGGCTGATCATGACGACCGTCGTCGGGTTGTGCCTCGCCGGCGCGGCCGGCAGCGTCGTGCCGGGTCTCGACATCGTCGTGGGTGCCGTTCTGATCGCCGCCGCGATGGTCGCGTGCGGGAGCTGGGTGGTGCGGCGGGAGCTGCGGATCCGCCGTCGGCTCGCCGACACCGACGGCACCCTCCATCTCGCGCCCCGCCGGCCCGCGCAGGTGCCCGCACCGCGGGTGGGACTGGGTGACCGCGCCCCGGTCTCACCCGCTCCGACCCGCCTACGTGTGGTCGCTGGCCCGACCGCGCACGCAACGCCTGCTTCTTCGCCCACCGCGGCTGATCGTCGCCTGGGCCCACCGACCGGAGGTGTCGCATGACCAGTCCGACCAACCCCGACCGTCCCACGGCGGCGGAGGTCGCCGCCCTCACCGCCCGCCTTCGCAGCATCTCCGAGCGCGGTCGTGACGTCAGCGCCGCCGAGCGTGCGGCGTTCCTCGCCGACAAGGACGCCCTCGTCGCCCGCATCACCGATACAGACGCTCACGCCGAGGTCGCCGACAGCGAGCGGGCCCAGCGGTTGCAGGAGCGTCCGTGGACCGCCCAGGGCCACACCGTCGACAGGGCGACATGGGTGGTGACGCCGGAGGATCCGCACGAGCAGGCGGAGGTCACCGCACAGCGCGAGCAGATCCCCGGGCGCGACCCGGATTGGTCCGCCACGCAACGAGTGGACGACGGGCCCGCCATTGCGGTGCCGTGGTTCACGGAGATGGAGGCCGAGCAGGACCAGCGGCGCGAGCAGCTCACGCGCTGGCACACCGACGACGCCATCCAGGACGCCGACATCAACCACGACGGGCGCACACTGGATGAGGGTCTCTACGTCACCGATGACGGGCCGGGCCTGCCATGACCACGCCGCGCAAGGACCCGGAATTCGCCCGCGCAGACGCGGTCGCCGGACTGGCCCGCGAGGTCGACGAGCTGCGCCGCGCGGTCGACCCGCTGCGTGATGTCGGTGGTCGCGTCGATGATCTGGGCCAGTTGGTGGGGCAGCTCACCGACGCCGTCGCCGCGCTCTCCAAGCGCCCGAGCGCGGCGACGGCGCCGTCGTGGCTGCTGCTGCCCACCGACCCCGTGGCGGTCGAGCGGACGCTCGGGGAGCTGTGCGCATGGCTGCACGCGGTGTTCCTGCGCTATCCCGACGGTGCTGCCGCGCTGCCGGAGTGCTGGCTGCGGCACCCCGAGGTCGTCGAGGAACTGCTCTGGCTGATGCACGCCTGGTGCTGCGCCTACCAGGGCAAGGCCGCCTCGGTGCAGCTCGCGGGGGACTGGCACGACCGCCAGCGGCCCGGCGTCGTCCGCCGCATCCGGGTGAACGCCGGCTCGTGCTCGGTGGAGCGCCACCAGACCCGCCCGGACTGGGATCAGTACCCCAGCGGTGCCGCGCCCGTGCCCGGTCTGGACGCGGTCGGCGCAATCGCGCGGTGGTGGGCGGCCGGCCGCGACGACCCCGCGCCGGAACCGGTCACGCCACCGGCCGCGATCGCGACGAACGGGGCGCCGCACCGATGAGCCCCACCGACACCGCCGGCCGTCCGGCGTCCGGCGCAGCGCAGGAGGGCAGTCGCGTGGTCCGGGCGGTGATCTGGCTGCCCGGGCTCGCGGTCGCGCTCGGCGCGGCGGTCGCGACCGCACATGGCCTCTACGAGGTCGCCCACGCCGCCCGCGTCCCCGCGGCGATTGCATGGCTCTACCCGCTGATCACCGACGGGCTCGCGCTGGTCGCCTACGCCGCCACCGCCCGCCTGCACGGCTCCGCAGCCCGCTACGCGTGGGGCGTGGTCGTGCTCGCGGCCGGGCTCTCAGGGCTGGCGCAGGCCGTGTTCCTCGCGTCCGGGTCCGCGGTCGACGCCTCACCCGCGCTGCGGTTCGGGGTGGGGGCCTGGCCCGCGATCGCCGCCGCGATCGTCGCGCACCTGCTCTACCTCCTCGCCGTCGACGCACCCGAGCCGAGTTCAGCCGCCGAGCCTGTTCAGGCGTCAGGCGCCGGTGTTCAGCCCGGCACCGCCCGAGGCGTTCAGGCTCCGACCCCGGGTCCTGTTCAGAGCCCGGCCGAGGTACGCACGTCGACACGTCGTGCGGCGCTCGCTCCGGCACCCGCCGAACAGCCCGCCCGGACGTCGGGCGCGTCCCCGGTGCGGGACCGCGCACGGGTGGCCGCGACGCGGCACGCCTCGCGCCACGGCCACCTCCCGACGGTCACCGATCTGCAAGCCGCCGCGCAGGTCTCCCGCGGAACCGCTGCCGCCGTCCTCAAAGACCTGCGAGCCCAGCCGACCCCGCTGCACCTGATCACCCGCACCACCGACCAGCCCGAGCCGAGCGAGCACGACGACCCAACCATCGAGAAGGCCTCCCAGCCATGACCGACACAAGCCCGAGCACGAACACCGAGACCAAGCACTACTCCAGAAGGACGAACGAGAACCAAGAACCAACCCCAAGAGCTACAAGATCCAATGCCTCACACCTTGGCATCCTGATCTCCGGGTGCGGGCCGGCCTCCGGCCGACCGGAACCGACGCTTCGCGCGGTTGATCATGCTTGCGGCCCGAGCATGATCGTTCCGACGGGGTGGTGGTCGTCGTGGTGCTGAGCATCGGGTCGGGATACAGCCCGGAGTACCTGCTCAAGGAGGTTGCGACCGGCCGGGAGAACTACTACACCGGCGCGGTCTCCGAGGGCGAGCCGCCCGGCCGGTGGTGGGGCGCCGGCGCCGAGAATCTCGGCCTGACCGGGCTGGTCGACGCCCAGGACATGCGCGCGCTCTACGAGCGCTACCTCGACCCTCGCGATCCCGGGTTCCGGGACCCGCAGCGCTGGGACGAGGTTGCCACCCTCGGGCACACCGGCCGCACCTACCAGTCGGAGGAGCAGCTGTACGCGACCGCGCTTGAACAGGAGCCCGGCGCGTCCGCTGAACGCCGCGCTGAACTTCGCGTGCAGGCCGGGAAGTCGGCGCGGCAGAACGTGGCGTTCTACGACCTCACGTTCAACGTCCAGAAGTCGGTGACGCTGGTGCACACCGCGTTCGAGGCGAAGGAGGTCGCCGCCCGCCGCGCCGGTGACGAGGAGTCCGCGGCCGCGTGGGCGGCCTGCCGCATAGCGGTGGAGGACGCGATCTGGGCGGGCAA
This sequence comes from Streptosporangiaceae bacterium, assembly GCA_025964715.1. Classification (GTDB taxonomy): domain Bacteria; phylum Actinomycetota; class Actinomycetes; order Streptosporangiales; family Streptosporangiaceae; genus Actinomadura_C. The sequence continues at coordinate 14,789 of JAOPYH010000104.1, forward strand.
CAACGCGATGCTCGCCTACATGGCCGAGCACGCCGGATACACCCGCGTCGGGAAGCACGGCGGCGCCGCCGGCCGCTGGGCCGATGCCCACGACTGGACCGTGGCGAGCTTTTTGCAGCACGACTCCCGCGAGCACGACCCGCACCTGCACATCCACAACACTGCCTTCAACCGCGTCCAGGGCCCGGACGGGAAGTGGCGGACGATCGACTCCCGCGCGCTCTACAAGTTCCAGCGCGCCGGCGCCGCCGTTGCGGAGCGCACGACCGAGGAGCGCCTCACCCACACCCTCGGCGTGGTGCTGGCGACCCGCCCGGACGGCAAGGCCCGGGAGATCGTCGGCGTCGCCCAGGAGGCGATGGACCTGATCTCCACCCGCCGTTTGAAGCTGACCGCGAAGGCCGACGAGCTGATCGCGGCGTTCGAGGACCGCTACGGCCGCGCCCCGAACGGGTTGGAGCGCGACCGGATCTCCCAGCAGGCCACGCTGCTGACGAGGCGGGCCAAGTCGCACACGGGGGAGACCCGCGAGCAGCTGCTCGACCGGATCGACGCCCGCGTGCGCGCGGACATCGCCGGCGGCCTGGTTGGGGTCGCGGACAACGTGCTCGCCGCCCGTGAGAACACGCCGGAGCCGATGACGTGGTCGCCGGCGGCGGTGATCGAGACCGCGCTGACCGACATCCAGCGGCGCAAGGCCGGCTGGAACCGCGGCGACCTGACCGGGGCGATCAACGCCGCGCTGCCCGACTACCTCGGGCTGCCCGACGGCGCTGACGTCTCGCGGCTGCTCGACACCCTCACCGACGAAGCGCTGAATTACGCCACCGTGCTCGACGGGGACCGGCCGGGCGACGCCCACCTGCCCGACGAACTGCGCCTGGCCAACGGCCACAGCGCCTACCAAGCACCGGGCGCGGTGCTCTACGCGACCCCGGAGCAGGTCCACACCGAACGCGCACTTGTCGCCGCCACCACCGAGCACGGCGCGGCCGCGCTGCCCTACGACCAGGCGCAGCGGTTCCTCGCCTGCCTGGCCGAGTCCGGGATCGAGCTCGGTGTCGACCAGGCCGCCGCGGTCCGCGGCGTGCTCACCTCCGGCGCTCGGGTGGAGACGTTGATCGGGCCGGCCGGGACCGGGAAGTCGTTCGTCGTCGGCGCGATCGCGCGGGGCTGGACCCACGAAGGCGGGGACATCCCGCGGCGGGTGTTCGGGCTCGCGACCTCGCAGATCGCGACCGAGGTCCTCAAGGCCGAAGGGCTGACCGCGAGCAACGTCGCCGCCTGGCTCGGAGCCCAGCGTCGCCTGTCCGCAGACGCGAGCGGGCCGCGCCCGGTCGAGGCCGATCAGCCGTGGCGGCTGCACGCCGGGGACCTGGTCGTCGTCGATGAGTCCGCGATGACCGATACCGCCGCGCTCGCCGCCATCCACGCCTACGTCGACGCGGCCGGCGCGAAGCTCCTGCTGGTCGGCGATCACCGCCAGCTGGCCGCGGTCGGCGCCGGCGGCGGAATGGACCTGATCGCCTCCAGCGGCGCCCGCTACGAGCTCGCCGAGGCCCGCCGGTTCACCCACGAATGGGAGCGTGCCGCGTCACTGCGGCTGCGCGACGGCGACGAGTCGGTGCTGCGGGTCTACCACCAGCAGGGCCGGCTGCTCGACTCCGGCACCAGCGAGCAGGCCGAGGACTCCGCCGCGAAGGCGTGGTTGGGCGACACCCTCGCCGGCCAGCAGTCGATGCTGCTCGTCGACACCAACGAGCAGGCCGCGCGGCTGTCCGCGGCGCTGCGCGCCGAGCTGGTCCGGCTCGGCCGCGTCGACGAGCTCGGCGTCGCGCTCGGGCTGCAGGGCACCGTCGCCGGGGTGGGCGATGTCGTCGAGGCCCGCGCGATCGCGTGGGATCTGGCTGGCCACGAGGGCAACCCGCGCGGGGTGATCAACCGCGAGCGGTTCCGCGTCACAGGTGTCCGCGACGACGGCGCGCTCGAGGTCGCCCCGATCGAGAGCGACCAGCTCGGTGCGCCGATGGTGCTGCCCGTCTCCTACGTGGCCGAGCATCTCGCCCTCGGCTACGCCTCGACCGTGTACGCCGCCCAGGGCGCGACGGTCGACACCACCCACACCGTGGTCACCTCCCGCACCGGGCCGGCTGCGCTCTACGTCGGGCTGTCGCGCGGTCGCGACGCCAATACCGCGCACGTCGCCACCCTGACCGGCGTCACCGATCCTGCCCACGGCACCGATCACGCGCACTCGTTGCACCGTGACCCCGTCGCGATGCTGGCCCGGGTGCTCGACCGCACTGAGGCGGCGGACGCTGCGAACCGGTCCGCCCTCGCCACGGCCACCGAAGCCGCCACCGAATCCGGCAGCGCGCGAACCGCCGCCGAGCTGCTCGCCGATGCTGCCCAGCTCGCCGCGACCGAACGCACCGCGACTTGGCTCGACCAGCTCACGGGAGCCGGTGTGCTCGATCCGATCGAGCGAGGCCGGATCGCCGCCGAGGACGGCGCCGCGACACTCACGAGGATCCTGCGCCGCGCCGAACTGGCCGGCCACGACCCCAGGCAGGTCCTGCACGACGCGATCGCCGACCGCCCGCTCGACGGTGTGCGCACGCTCTCGAACGCGATCTACAGCCGGATCCGGGCCGAACATCGCGACCAGCTCGACCCGGCCGGCGAGTCGTTCGCCCACTGGGTGCCCCGCGTCGAGAACCGCGAGTGGAGCACCTACATGGACAGCCTCGCCCGAGCGGCCGACGAGCGCGCCGAGGAACTCGGGCGACAGCTCGCCGAAGAGCCACCCGCCTGGCTGACCGCGGCCATCGGCCCCGTCCCGGACCAGGTCGACGACCGCGACGACTGGCAGCACCGCGCCGGCCTGGTCGCCGCCTACCGCGAGACCCGCGGCCACGACGACCCCACCGACGCGCTCGGCCCCGCCCCGAAGCCCGGGCAGGTCGAGCAGTACGCCGCCTACCGCGCTGCGTGGCGCACTCTGGGCCGACCGGAGATCGAGCGCGAAGAACTGGAGATGACCGACGGTCAGCTCCGGATCTGGATCCGGGCCGCGCAGCGCGAGGAGGCGTGGGCGCCGCGCTACGTCGGCAACGAGCTGGCCGGCACCCGCCAGGCCGCCGCCTCCCACCGCAATACCGCTGAACTACGCGCCGCCGAAGCCGACGCCGCCACCGACCCCGTCGAACGAGAGCGCCTGCACACTGAGGCGAACCAGGCTCGCGCGCTCGCCGAGACCCTCGACGAGCAGACGGCGAAGCTGCAGGTCATCGATGACGCCCGGGCGACGTTTCTCGCCGACAACGCCCGCACGCTGGGCTACGGCCGCCGCTGCGAAGCCGAGCTGACTCGTCGCCACATCGACGACACCGAACCCGAACAGCTCGTCACCGCCGAGGAGTGGCTCGCTGCTGACCGTGCCGCCAAGGTCGACGATGACCGGCACCGCGACATCACTGACGCCGACCTCGCCGACGACCGGGACCGGATCGATGCCCGCGCAACCGACGCCGTCACGGATCTCGCGCCGCTGGAGGTACCCGACCGAGACATCCGCGAACTGGCAGCGGACGAGCCGGTGCAGACCGACGAGGACGCGGTCCGCGTCCCGCGCCCGGAGGAGACAGCCGACCACTACGTCAAGGCCACTCGCTCACTCGCCGAGATTCAGGCCCGGCGCGCCGCGGACGAGCAGGAGCAGGCCGAACACCGCGCGGCCGAACTCGACCGCTGGCACACCGACGACCAGGCTGCTGCGACCGCAGACGTCGACGACGACAACCAAGGAAGCTACGACGATGCGTCGGCCGCGATCGCAGCGCGATGAACAGCGCGGAGACAACCGCGGGTCTCATGGTTCTGCTGAGGGACGTCGATCGGTGGCGGCCCACTGCGCCGCCACGCCCACCGCAGCGTCGCCCGGATCCCCTCGCACCACCCCGGCCGGTGCTCCACGAGATCCGGCCGCCGAACATCGAGCACCTCAGCCGCGAGGTACTCGGCCTCCAGCAGCTCCTCGTAGGCCGCGGCCGTCCGACGCGAAACCGGCGAGCGAGCCAGCCGCCACGGACCGGCCGCCGGCCGCACGACCGCCCGCGCGATCCACTGGCATGTCACGACCACGCCGCCGACGTACCAGTCGGTCACTCGTTGCTCGGCCTGCTCGGCAGCGAGCTGCTCCGCCGCCGCCCATACCGCGATGAACTCCTGCAGCGGCACACGAAGGTTGCGGAGCGGAATGCGTCGCACATCTTTCTCCGTGACCTCCATGAGTTCCAGAGTTGCACGAGACACCGACGATTCGCATCGCCCGAGCAGGTCACCGGGCCGGCAGATCGTCGCGGGTCGGGTTCGCGCTCACGGCCGCGCAGGCCAGGGAACTACCCCGATCGACCGCCTTCGGCGGGGCCTGGCGGCCCTCGGCTTACCACGGCCTGACTCCCGATAAAGGGCACTTCGCTGCGCTCCGTGTCGCTGCGCGACGGCCTCCGGCCGCCCTTGACCGGCAGCCTCCACGGCCGTGGTTGGTCGCCTTACGGCGGCGGGGGAAACAACTCCCCGCCGCCCCAAGGGGACGGGCCACCAGGCCCACCAGCGCCGGGAGGCCACCATGCCCGCACGTACCGACCGCAGCCGCAGCGCCGAGCAACCGAGCCCGACCAGCCAAGCACGCCTGATCACCAGCTCGTCAGTGGTCACGAACCTGACCGTCCGCGCCGCCGGACTCGTCCCGACCCGTCTCGATCTCGCCCACGTGGGGACCGCGGAGCAGCAGCTCGGCCTCACCCTCGGCACCGTGCTCGTCTACCTGCGCGCCGGGGTGACCGCGCGGGCGGTCGCCGACGGATGGAGCGGCGCGGCGGTCGGGGCGCAGTCGTTGGCCCCGGCGGTCGCGGGCCGTCGTCCGTTGCTGATCGGGCCCACGACTGTCGCGGCGATGATTCGGTTCGCCGGGCTGCCGGACGTGCGGTGGGCGTTCCTGCTGTCCCGTGCGGGCGGTGCGGTTCCGGCGATGCTGCGGATCGAGGTCGGCCCGGTCACGTGGGAGGTGTGCGACTCGACCGCGTACACGTCAATGCTGCGCGCGTGGCGCCAGGCGGCCCGGTTGCTGGGGGAGAATCCCACCGAGGACGAGTAGCGCGCGGGTTGTGGACAACTCGGGGCGGCCGCCGACGCGGCCGCCCCGACCTCGTGATCCTGCACGGATGGACATCATCTGGACGCTCGGCGTGCTCAGCGCAGGGGCGGAGACCGTGCAGCCCCTGGCGGGTGGGACCGAGGCGACCTGGGCGGGCGCGATCGAAACAGCATCCGACGCCCTCGTCGTGGCGGCGATGGATCGCGGCCGGCAGGAGTACCGGGTCTGCGTGGCCGACACCGTGATCGGGGTCCTTCCGGGACTGACTGAGCACGGCGACGTAGACCTGTTCGGCCTCGCCGAGGCCCTGCCCCGGATCACGAGCCGGGACCGGTAAGGGTGCCCCGGCTCCAGCCGGCCTGGAGGCTACGAGGGCGGGCCGCATCTCGACCCGCACCGCGTCGGCGAGGTGGCGGGAGGCTCGACGTATTCCGATGGGTACGTCGCGGCCGGCGTTGAGTTCGATCACGGCGCAGCGCAGGATCTCGCCGAGCCGGCTTGCCGTGCGGGATCCGCTGGGTCGAGCCGGTGCCGGTCGCGAGATCGAGTACCGGTCCTCCACCGCGAACGGCTCGCTCCGCCACCGGCCCTGACGCGGACTGCGCCCGGACCGCGACCCACACGGGGTCCATCTCCTTGAACGCAGAATGCAGTGTCGACGGTGAGCGAGAAGGCCAGGTTCGCTACCTACAGCTCCGCTGAGGTTCCGTCGACAGTTCGCACAGAGGTAACGTCCCGGGCACGCTGAGCGAACTTCGGGTCGCGGCGATCCGACAGGGGGACGGAGCGCGGTGGTGGACCCAGGAGTCCGGGCGTTGGCCGACAGCGCTCCGAACTTCGGCTACCTGTTGGAGCACGAGCAGTTGCTCGTCATGTACGGCGCGACCGCCGAGGCGCTCGTCTACGCCGACCCCAACACGGCGATGATCAAATGCCGTCAGTTCGGCGAGGCGCTGACAGCACGGGCGTACATCCAGTTCGGCATCCCGAGAATCCCGTCGAAGCAGTTTCAGCGGCTCAAGGTGCTGGCCGACCAGGGATTTCTGAACGCCCGCGTGCGCGGTTGGTTCGACGCCGTCCGGACCATCGGGAACAAGGCCGCCCACGAGGGCTACGCCGCCCAGCGGGAAGCGCTGCTCCTCGTACGGGCCTGCTACGAGCTGGGCGCCTGGTACCACCGCACGGTCAGCGGGCGTCCGGATGCCGCGCCGGCGTTCGTGCCGCCCCAGCCTCTTACGACCCAGCCGCCCGGTGGCGACGCCGGATACGAAGAGCTCCATCAGTTGCTCGACGCCTACCGCGCCGAGCTGATCGAGATGAAGACCTCGGTCGAGGAGCACCAGGCGCGGGCGGCAGCCGAAGCCGCCGCACAGTCGGCGGCCAGCCAGGCGATCCTCGCGGCGGTGCAGGCGCAGGCCGGCCTGCAGGACCTGGTCAAACAACTCGCGGGCCAGGTCGACGGGCTGCAGAAGCGCCTGACGGACTCGGCCTTAGCCGCGGAGCCCATCGATGCCGCGGCGCGGGAGGAGTACGTCGAGCGGTCGACGGTCGCGAGCCGCCCGCTGCTCACCGAGGCCCAGACCCGACGGATCATCGACCGGATGCTCGCCGCCGCGGGCTGGGTCGTGCAGGACCGGGCGGCGACGAACCTGCACGCCGCCCAGGGGGTCGCGGTGCGGGAGGTGCCGACGGAGTCCGGCCCCGCGGACTACCTCCTCTACGTCGACGCCGCCCTCGTCGGCGCGATCGAGGCCAAGCGGGAGGGCCGCAGCCTCGGCGGGGTCGACCGCCAGACCGACCGGTATGCCACCGGACTGGACGCGGGCCTGCGGCTCGTGGCCTGGCGGGACCCGTTACCGTTCCGCTACGAGTCGACCGGCGTGGAGACCCGCTTCACCAACGCGCTAGACCCGATCGTCCGGCCGCGGCGGGTGTTCTCGTTCCACCAGCCGGCCACGGTCGCCCGCTGGATGCGGGCGGCCGACGACGACCCCGACGCGCCGACGCTGCGCGGGCGCCTGCGCCGGATGCCCGAGCTGATCACCGACGGCCTCCGGGACGCCCAGGTCGAGGCAATCACGGGCCTGGAGGCGTCCCTTGCCGACGACCGCCCGCGCGCGCTGATCCAGATGGCGACGGGGGCCGGCAAGACGTTCACCATGGTGACTGGGACGTACCGGCTGCTCCGACACGCCGGGGCACAGCGCGTGCTGTTCCTCGTCGACCGCAACAACCTCGGCAAGCAGGCCAAGGGTGAGTTCGACAACTACCGCACGCCCGAGGACGGCACGCCGTTCCCAGAGCACTACAACGTGGCCCGGCTTACCGGTGGCGTGGTGCTGGACTCCACCCACGTCGTCATCAGCACGGTGCAGCGCATGTACGCGATGCTGCGGGGCACCGAACTGCCCGACACCGACGAGCTGGACGACTACAAAGTCGACGACGCCGTCGAGATCGAGTACAACCCCGCGATTCCGCCCGAGATGTTCGACCTGGTGATCATCGATGAGTGTCACCGCTCGATTTATGGCACGTGGCGGGCGGTGCTGGAGTACTTCGATGCCCACCTCGTCGGTCTCACGGCCACGCCCGTGGCACAGACCTTCGGCTTCTTCCACGAGAACCTGGTCAGCCAGTACACCTACCGGCAGGCGGTCGCGGACGGGGTGAACGTCGACTTCGACGTCATGCGGATCACTACCGTGGTCGGCGAGCAGGGCGGCAGCATCCCCGCCAACGTGCCGGTGCGGATCGTCGACCGGCGCACCCGTAAGGAGCGTTTCGCGGCGCTGGACACCACGCTCGACTACGGCGCCGACGCGATCGGCCGCACGGTGATGAACCTCAGCCAGGTCCGCACGGTGGTCCGACAGTTCCATGACGACTGGCCGCAGTACTTCCCGCAGCGCACCCACGTGCCGAAGACGCTGATCTTCGCCAAGAGTGACCAGCACGCCGACGACATCGTCGAGATCGTGCGGGAGGTATTCGGCGGCGGCGCCGGATTCTGCGCGAAGATCACCTACAAGGCGGAGAAGCCGGACCAGCTCATCGCCGACTTCCGCAACGACGCGGCGTTCCGGATCGCCGTCACCGTCGACATGATCGCCACCGGCACCGATATCCGGCCGCTGGAGTGCGTGCTGTTCCTGCGCGGGGTGTCGAGCCCGACCTACTTCGAGCAGATGAAGGGCCGCGGAGCGCGCGTCATGGACGCCGACGAGTTCCAGCGCGTGACGCCGGACGCCCGGGCCAAGGAGAAGTTCCTCTTGGTCGATCCGGTCGGGGTCACCGATTCGCCGCTGGTCGACGCGAAGCCGTTGCAGCCGGCGAGCCAGCGTCAGGTCAGTCTGGAGAAGCTGCTCAACAAGGCGGCCAGCCACGGCATCACCGTCGAAGAGGCCGCTGCGCTCGGGTCGCGGCTGGCCAAGCTCGACCAGCAGATCACCCCGGCTGAGCGGGACGAGCTCGCCGAGCTGGGCGGTGGGGAGACGGTGCGGCAGATCGCCCAGGCCCTCGAACGCGCCACCGACGATGAGGCCCAGGAGGTCGCGTTCCTCTCCGGCGGCGCCGATGCACAGCGCGCACTCGTCCTCGACGCGGTGCGCACGCTCGCCGAGCGGCCCGAGCTGCGGGAACGCGTCCTCACCATCCGTCGCAAGTACGACCTGCCCTACGACGAGCACACGATCGACCGGGTCCGGTCCGTCGAGGCCCGCCTCATGACGGACTTCCACGCGCCGCAGGCGACGGTGGAGGATTGGCGGCAGTACATGGCCGAGCACCGCGACGAGATCGCCGTGCTCCGGGTCGCGTTCGACGACCTGCGCCGCGACCCCGCCGCGGTGTACCAGTCGCTGAAGCGGCTGGCGGCTCGGATCGAGGCGCCACCGCACCGCTGGACCCCCACCGTCCTGTGGACGGCCTACGAGCAGCTCGGCATCGCAAAGGGCGAGGGTGGTCGCCGGGGGCTGCCCGAACTCATGACCATCCTGCGTTATGAACTGGGCCTGGACTCCGAGTTGCGCCCCTACCGCAGCGTCGTCGAGGCCAACCTGGAGAACTGGCTCGCCCGTCAGGAACAGCAGGGGGTGCGCCTCACCGACGAGCAGGTGTGGTGGGTCCGCAAGATTGCCACCACCCTCGCCAACCGGCTCTGCGTGACTCCCGACGATCTCGGCGGCGTACCGTTCACCGAACGCGGCGGGCTCGACGGGTTCGTGCGCGACTTCGGCGACGACCGCGCGGAGGACGTGCTGGACGACCTGAACAGGAGCCTTTCCGCGTGAGCGATCTGCCGCCCGGGTGGGAGTGGGCGACGCTCGGTGATCTAGCTTCTTCAGTGAAGAACGGCATCTACGTCTCGAGACCGGGACGTGAGCCGGTTGGGGTCCCGATTCTGCGTATCAGCGCGGTTCGTCCGATGCGGCTAGATAGCCAGGATGTCCGATACAGCAATCTGAGCTTCGCGAAGCTCGAAGGTCAGGACGCCCTACTGAATCCGGGTGACCTTCTTTTCACGCGATACAGCGGGAACCCGGATTACGTTGGCGCTTGTGCGCGGGTGCCGACGGGAGCCGGTTCCATCACCTACCCAGACAAACTCATTCGCGTCCGGCTGCCTGGCGTGGATTCCCAGTATGTTGCCGCTGCTTTCGCCTCGCCTCAGGTTCGCAAGTCGGTCAATGCGGTCCTCCGGACTACAGCCGGGCAGGTTGGTATTTCCGGCAGTGCACTTAAAGCTGTTCGGCTACCGTTACCGCCGATCGCCGAGCAAAAGCGCATCGTCGCAGCGTTGGAAGGCCACCTCTCTCGCATCGACGGTGGTGTAGGGGCGATAGCGGTCGCAAAGGCGCGGCTGAATGCACTGCGCAAGCGAACTGTCATCGAAGCAGTTGACGGCCAGGCCCGGCACGGGTGGGACGAGGTTTCCATCGCAGAGGCCGGTGTCGTCGACCTCGGTCGTCAGCGGCATCCGGACTGGCACGAGGGTGCAAATATGCGTCCCTATCTGCGAGTCGCCAACGTCTTCGAGGACGAGATCCGGCTGGGTGACCTGAAAGAGATGGACTTCCCGCCCGACATCTTCGCCAAGTTTGCGCTCCGGTCCGGGGACATCCTCCTTAACGAGGGGCAGAGTCCCGAGTATCTCGGTCGTCCCGCAATGTACCGGGGCGAGCCGGGTCGATTTGCTTTCACCAACAGTCTCTTGAGATTTAGGGCAGGGCCGGAGGTCTTGCCCGAGTGGGCGCTTCTCGTCTTCCGACGACACCTCCACGCCGGAAGATTCGTCAAAGAAGTGCGTATCACCACAAACATCGCTCACCTTTCTGCAGCTCGGTTCAAGTCGATCGAGTTCCCGGTCCCGCCAATAGAGGTGCAGGCGGAGATCGTCAAACGGACCCAGGAGACATTGGACATGATCACCCGCATGGTGTCGGGGGTCCATGCTGCGGCGCGCCGGGGCGAGCGGCTCCGGCAGGCCGTGCTCGCCGATGCCTTCGCTGGCCGCCTCGTCCCCCAAGACCCCACCGACGAACCCGCGTCCGTGCTGCTCGAACGCATCCGCACTGAGCGGGCGGCGGCGTCGAAACCGACGCGAACCCGGCGCGGTCCGCGGCCAGATCCCGCCCAGGAGGCCCTGTCGTGACGGTGCCCAAGACCCCGGCCGAGGCGAAGCAGCTCGTCGACAAGCTATGGAGCTACTGCCACGTGCTGCGCCACGACGGCGTGTCCACGATCGACTACGTCGACCAGCTCACCCTGCTGCTGTTCCTGAAGATGGCCGACGAGCGGTCGGACCGGACCGCGTTCCGCGGCGCGCAGGCGGAGATCATCCCCCCGCACCTCAGCTGGAAGACCCTGCTGGATGTGAGCGGCGAGGCCCTAAAGGCCGACTACGAGAACATCCTCGACAAGCTCGGCGCGAAGCCGACCACTGCGCTGGGGCTGATCTATAACGGTGCCGAGAACAAGATCCGCAACGCGGGCACGCTGCGGACCCTGATCGTCGAGCTCATCGGCAAGACGAACTGGTCGAGCACCGGCATCGACATCAAGGGCGACGCCTACGAGGCGCTGTTGGAGAAGGGCGCGGAGGACGTCAAGTCCGGGGCCGGCCAGTACTTCACGCCGCGCCCGCTAATCGATGCGATGGTGCGCTGCGTCAAGCCGCGCGCGGACGACATCATCGTCGACCCCGCGTGTGGCACCGGCGGCTTCCTGCTCGCCGCCCACGACTACATCCAGCACCACCACGGCGAGGATCTCTCCACCGAGGACGCGGCACACCTGCGCGCCGGCGGTATCTCCGGCGTCGAACTGGTGCAGGGCACCGCTCGGCTTGCGCAGATGAACCTGCTCCTGCACGGCATCGGCGAGCCGGGCGGCGTCGCACAGATCGAGGTCAAGGACGCCCTCGCCGAGCCCGGCAAGAAGGCGACCGTGGTGCTGGCCAACCCGCCCTTCGGACGGAAGTCCGGGTTTAGCAGCGTCGACGAGTTCGGCAAGGTCACCCGCGAGGACATCGGCTACGACCGCTCCGACTTCTGGGTCAGTACCAGCAACAAGCAGCTCAACTTCGTCCAGCACATCGCCAAGCAGCTCAAGATCGGCGGCCGGGCCGCTGTTGTCGTGCCGGACAACGTGCTGTTCGAGGGTGGGCAGGGTGAGGCGCTGCGCCGCAAGCTCCTCACCGAGTGCGACGTGCACACACTGCTGCGCCTGCCGACCGGCATCTTCTACGCGGGCGGGGTGAAGGCGAACGTGCTGTTCTTCGACGCGAAGCGCCCCCGGGTCGAGGGGCACTGGACGTCGCGGCTGTGGGTCTACGACTTCCGCACCGGTCAGCACTTCACATTGCGCCAGAACAAGCTGCAGCGCCAGCACCTCGACGGCTTCGTCGCCGCCTACGAGGCGCCCGACCGCGACGCCGTCGACGACGAGCGGTTCCGGTCGTTCAGCTACGACGAGCTGATGGCCCGCGACAAGGTCAACCTCGACATCACCTGGTTGCCTGACCCGAACGACGATGGCGGCGAACTCCAGCCGCCCGAGGTCATCGCTCAGGAGATCGTCGACGATCTCCAGGCGGCCCTCAGCGAGTTCACGGCGGTCGCCGAGGCGTTGGCGATTACAGCTGCCGAGCGGGATGGGCGTCCCCAGCCCGGTCTTCGCCCGGTCGACTGAGGAATGTGACTGCTCACGCAGGTCAGGTATCCACCACGTAGCTCGGGTCGTCGATGACGCGACCGCCCCTGACCCGGTCATTCACGGAGCACTGAACTGACCTTGGGAGTGGTCATGTTGATCTATGCTGCGGTGGAGGATCCGGAGTGGGGCATGACAACGCCTCTGGCGTGCTGGTTCTGCCGGTGGCTCCCGCTGCTTGTCCTGTCGGGACGGAAGATCAACCAGCGGGAACGGGCAACGCGGCGAGGCGGGTGAACGCAGCCGCCAGGTCCCGCGCCCAGGGCCAGGAACGCTGGATGCGCAGCCAGGTTCGGCGTTGTCCGCGAGTGAGCCGGGCGGCGACGTGCAGCAGCCGGTAGCGCAGCGCCTTTGGCTCGGCTTTGGACAGGTGGCCGTGCAGGAGTGTCTGCTGGGCGGTGTCCGGTACCGTAACCGCGCTTGCGGAGCTCGCTGAGGCTGCAGCCAGCAGTCGTCACCGGCTCGGCTTGCGGAGCCACCGGCGCGAGCTTCCGGAGTTCGGCGGTGGCGGCGAGCCATCGAGTTGGTCGATGTGCATGCGTCGGTCCGATTCCAGTAGCGGCGCGATCTCGTCCAGGTACCGGTCGCCGACCTTCGCGCACCCGGTCCAGAGATCGAGGTAGATGCTCTCGAACGCTGTCATGTCTGAGTTGCGCATGGGTCCCGCAGCGAGTAATTGCTTGATGGTCTGAAAGAGCGTGCAGTTCTCGACGGCCGCGATCGCCGCTACGGTCTCGGCCTCCATCTGCGGGAAGAACGGAACGAGTCTCTGCTGTACCCCGGCGGCCCTCTCGATCTCGTGGGCGGTGTATTGGATCCAGTTGCAGCGCTGCCCGTCGAAGCCGATCATCGGAGCGTCGGCCATCGGGTTCACCGTCAGCATCAGCTCATGGAGATACGCCGGGTCAGGTTGTCGCGTCGGCAGGGGCGCGCCGTGCTCGGTGGCCATGGCCTGCAAGATCCCAAGCGCCGTCGAGCTGAAGCGTGCCACGAGGTTCCCGGATACCTCTACGAACGCCGCCTTGGCCCGCCTCTTAGGCAGGCGGATGACCAGCAGGTTGAAGAACCAGGCGCCAGTATAGGAGAGGGCGAGCGCGGCGAGGAGGTCACCGATGAGCGCGCCACCGGGGAACAGTTCGGGGACGCTGCGGAGCGCACGCTGCGCGATGATCCCAGCGATGCATACGAGCACCAGCACATCGAGCAGCAGATCGAACTTGTAGACCCGCCGCCAAGGCCGCGCTTTCGCGTGAGACGAGGCGGTCACGCGACACCCCCTGCGAGCACCTGAGCGTCCTGGTGGCGCTGCACGGCGCGGACGGTAAAGGGGTACCGGCGAGCGCGGCCGCGAGCGGTGGAGCCTTCCTCCGCGGTGAGCTCGTTTGCGATCGACATCAGGCTTTGGTCGTCCGAGTGCTCATCGATGATGGGGCTCACGGTAGATATCCTCTCGCAGTCGGCATTTCCGAACCCGCGCCCGGACCGCCGCCAGCGGCGAGGGGCCCCAAGCTGATGTCGGGGTGGCCCAATTTGAGGGTCTCCCGACATGACAGGCCCGTCGGACCTCGGTCGTACGGTGCACTTCCCACAACTCCAGCCCGGGAGTCCCGGTGGCGGCATGGAGGTTCGTGGTGGTGTTCGACGGTTGGCCGTTCTGGCCGCGCTCGAAGGAGCGTGGGCTGCGGGCCGAGCTCAGCAACCAGAGGACCGGCGGTGGTGATAATGCTTGGCCTCGGCTCGATCGGGAGAGCGGGCGGTCTGCGGCTGAGACAATTTGCCGCGATGCGCTCGGTCGACCCCGACAAGCCCAACCGAACGGGACGGCGACACGGTCGCGATGCGACTGCCAGAGGTGTTATCGACGGCTTCGCCGTGGCCTGTCCCGTAGGAGTCTGGTCACCCCGGCGGGTGATCCCGGCGTCCGTTAGTGGATCTTTGGTGGCCGCTCGATCGTTAGCGCGCGGTGCAGTACCCACTTCTCGTGGGGCGGGTTGACGTCTTCGCAGCGGGCGATGATCTCGATGACCACGTCGGCGGCCCCAACGGGGGGATCGAGAGTTACGACGACGGTGCGCTTGAAGTCGCGAACCATCCGCCGGGTCGCCCCGTCGGCCACGCTCGCGGTCACACCTTCCTGCGGCTCGATCACGGCGACCTCGACGCCGACGTGGAGCTGCTGTGGGCCGCTGGTCATCGTCACCTCGATCGCGTGGCCGGAGTCGGCGCCGTCGGCCGCGCGCTCGACGATGAAGTCCGGCCGGTCACGCGGGTCCGGCGAGACGCTCACGTTGTCGCTGTGCCCGACCACGGTGTTGCCGTTGCCCGTCGTGGTGATCGTCTTGTCGACGGTGATGCCACCGCCGCGCTCAACGTCGTCCCACGTCGCCTGTCGGCGGACGTTCCCGCCTCGCTCGGTCACGCAGAGGCGGCCGGCGTCGCTCAACCGGATCCGTAGCGGGATGCCGCCGCTCTGCCACGAGGGCTTGCCAGCCACGAAGTCCATCGCCATGAGCATCTCGACCGCCTCGATCATCTGGGCCTCGTCGACCTGGTGATCGTTAATGACCGAGCGTGGGTCCAAGAGGAACCTTTGTGGCGTCGGCTGTAGGCGGTCGACATCGTAGAGCCACAGGACGAACGCCTGCGCGACGTCCTGCAGCGACGGTTTCGCCGCGGTCGTGTCCGGCGTCGCGGCATCGGGTTCGACCCACCCGTCCTGCTCGACCACCACGAGGCGCCCGGCCCGCGTGAGGATGAGCTTGACGGGGTAGGGGACCTGGTCAATCTCCGGGCCCTTGACCAGCTTGCGGTCGTGCAGCCAACGCACCGTACGGACGAGTTCGTCGTTGCCGACCCGCTCGCCGCCGACCTCTACCCACGACGACGACAGGAAGTCCTCGACCAACGGATAGCTCTCGCCTTCCTCGTCGAGCCAAAGCAGGACCGCGCGGGCTGCCTCATTGCGTCGCTGCTTCGTCTCCACGATCAGCCCGCCAGGCCGACGAGGGGGAGCAGCGAGTCGATAATCTTCTGGGCGAAGTCCGTCCCGACGGTAGTCCCGAAGAACAGCATGAGCGCGGAGGAGAGCTTCCTCGCGAGCTTCGCGATCCGGCCCGGCCCAATTTCGTCGTTCGCGGACTCAGCGAGCACCTGCTCGGCGACGGCGCGAACGTCAGCGGCCTCGTCCTTGTCGATCTCGTAGGTGTCGAGCCCCGCGAGCGCCTGCTGCGCGGCGTCCCGGAGGGTGTGCACGTTGTCGAGCGTGTTGCTCTGCGAGAGGTTGACGTTCGTGCTGTGCCCGACGACCTGGTTCGAATTCCCGGTGACGTTGACGGACTGGTTGCTATAGCTCATAGCTCGACTCTCGTTCCATTTCTGCACGTCAGCGCCGTGATCGACGACGCAGATGACGCCGTCGGAGGTCAGGGTGCCGGGGTCGCCAGGGCGACCGTCGAGGCTCCTCGGCCCCTTCACGAGGCCCCGGTGCTCGAGCAGCTCGACGATCTCGTCGAGTTCCTCCTCGGTGACCTGCTGGCCAGCGACGACGGACTGCTCGGTGTCGAGGAAGTGCCCGTTCATGCCGCTGCGGTCGCGGTGCCTCCACAGAAGAAACGCCTGGGACACAGCGTTAGCCCGGCTCATGGCGATCACCCGTCTGTCGTCCGTGGGGAGCGGAACACCCCAAGCCTAGTTGACAGCACCGACAGAAAGTGACGAACCTGCCACGGAGGGGTTCAGCTAGCAGTCGATTCCCCGGCTCGGCGGCCGGCGCCGGCGCGGCGACCCCCGGTTCGCCGTCGAGCTGCTCGACGACGGCGCGCTCGCGCACCCATCACAGCACGGTGGCCGTCCGCGACGGCCAGCACTCGTTCCCACCCTCCTCGACGTCGCCGTGCCCGCCGGCGCCGGTGGCGAGTTTGACACCGAGCTAGCCGGCCAGCGCCCCGATCCACGAACTGATCCACGAACTGATCCACGAACTGCGGCGTACGGCTGCCTGGAGTACCCGAACTGGCGCCCGCCGGTCCGGTGATGCACCCGGTCGCCGGGCATGTGGGCGCCAGCGCCCCGACTACGGATCAGAAGGTTGGGGGTTCGAATCCCTTCGGGCGCACAAGATCGACACTAGCCCTGACTAGCCCTGACCAGCATGACCGGTCAGGGCTAGGTTATTTCTCTAGCCGCAT
>JAOPYH010000063.1 GCA_025964715.1 Streptosporangiaceae bacterium
AGCCGGCGCGTCGCGCGTGTGGCCCTTGACTCCTACATCAAAGGGCTTCGCGCGACCTCTTGACCGCCGGCCGACACCGATCTTGATGTGTCCGGAGGGGTTTGCACACCCCGCCGGATGAAGTTCCACCCGCCTGCCTGCAACAGCGTGAACGGACGTGAACCCGGTTGAACGATAGGCGCACGGCGTCGCTCCGTGCAAGAACGGAGGCGACAGACGCGTCGGCTCCACTGCCGACCCCCCGTCTGCACACGGCCGAGCAGGGCGCCGCACTGCTCCAGTGCAACGCGTCCTGGCTCAAAGATCAGGCGCGCCAGCGTCGCGTGCCGTTCACCATGATCGCGGGCTCGTACCGGTTCACCGACGAGCACCTCACCGAGATCATCGAGATAAACGAGCCGCGGCCGCAGGACCAGGGCAGCCTGCCTGTACGGCGCCGGAACGGGACCGCCCTCGTCAGCAGTGACGCGGGCCTCCGCGCTCGGCCGCCCCGTCGGACCAAGCTCGCCCAGGGCGATGGACGTTAGCGCCGCGGCCGAGCTGGTCGACGCGATCGGCGACCAGGCCGAGCGCGACCGCGCCAGCTTCGAGGCCGGATTCCGGCTGGCCGCCCGAATGTTCTTCGACCAGGGCCACCAGGTCGGCTACGAACGCGCACATCGGGAGATCGAGGAGCGGCAGGCCGAGGTCAACCGCGAGCTCATCGAGCGCGTGAAGGTCATGGACGCACGCAGGCCCGGCGGGAGGATCTACCTGTTCAACCTCAGGGCGCACGGAGGTCAGGAGTACCTCGGCGGGCCGGTGCCGGTGTGGTGAGCCTCGACCGCGCACGCGAATGCCCCGCCGGGGGTGACGCGTGATCGACATCCGGGACGAGGCCGGCTACTGCCGGGTGTGCCAGGCGAGCCGCAACCGCGGCCACGACCCTGACTGCGGCATCCTCAGAGCCCGCGGGTCCTACGAACCGGCCGAGCCCCTGCCCGACGGCTCGGCCGCCCTCGCGCGACCGAAGCTCGCCGCGGTCCCGGACCAAGGACCGGCCGACGAATCGGGCCGGCGCATGGTCAAGCTCACGCCCGCCAGCACCATCAAGATCCGGCCCGTGCACTGGCTGTGGAAGAGCCGTCTCCCGCTCGGGACGCTCGACCTGATCGGCGGCCGGGAGGGCATCGGCAAGTCAACGCTCGCCTACCAGATCGTCGCCGACATCACCCGCGGGAAGCTGCCCGGCTGCTACGAGGACCAGCCCAAGGCCGTCATCATCGCGGCCACCGAGGACTCCTGGGAGCACACCATCGTGCCCCGGCTCATGGCCGCCGGCGCCGACCTCGACAAGGTGTTCCGGGTCGACGTCACCACCGCCGAAGGGCTGGACGGCACGCTCACCCTGCCCTCCGACATCGGCGCACTCGGGGACGCCATTGACGACGTCGATGCCGCTCTCGTGCTCCTGGACCCGCTCATGTCCCGGCTGAACAGCGCCCTGGACTCCCACAAGGACGCCGAGGTGCGGGTGGCGTTGGAGCCCATCACCGCGATGGCCGACAAGCACCGCGCCGTCGTCCTCGGCCTGATCCACGTGAACAAAGGCGTCGGAGGCGACCCGCTGACCCGCCTCATGGGCTCCCGGGCGTTCGCCGCCGTCTCCAGGGCCGTGCTGTACGTGATGACCGATCCGGAGAACGAGGCCGTCCGGCTCGTCGGCCAGCCGAAGAACAACCTCGGCCGCACCGACCTGCCGACGCTCACCTTCCAGATCGACTCACACTTCGTGGCGGACACCGAGGAGGGGCCCGTCTTCACCGGCCGTATCAACTGGCTCGGCGAGACCGACCGCAGCATCACCGACCTGCTCGCCGACACCGACGAGGGCCCCGACTCCCGCTCGGCCACCAGTGAGGCCGGGGACTGGCTCGTCGACCACCTCACCCAACAGGGAGGTACGGACGATTCGGCGGCGATCAAGAAGGCCGGGCTCAAGGCTGGCCACTCGGTCGATTCGCTGAAGCGGGCCAAGAGGCGACGTCGCGTTGAACACGATTCGGTCGGGTTTCCTCGCCGAACCTTCTGGACGCTGCCCGGAACCCAGGTCACTGAGGGTGATCAGACAGTCGGGGCAGCCCATGGGGAGAGTGCTCCCACTGCACCAACTGCTCCCACTGCACCGACTGGGAGCTCAGTTGGTGCAGTCGGTGCAGTTGGAGCAGTGGGAGCGGTGCCCCCGCGCGCGCACGCGATCCCACTGGACCTCGGCCCGAACCACAACGGCTGGCCGCCCGGTAGCCCCGGGGACCTCGCGAACCCGCCCACGCTTTGCGCGGAATGCCACCAGCCGACCGCAGGCCCCGCCCACTCCCTGTGTGGCCACTGCCGTATCAAGCTCGGCGTCTGCCCCGACTGCGGGCACGAGGTAGGCGGCGTCAGCCACAAGGAGAAGTGCGAGAACGCCGTAGGTGGGCCGCTATGACGATCGCTGCGGGCCCGGACCCGCGTCGGCAGACCGCCCCGCCGGTGGTCACGGTGATCTATCAGCGTCCGGCCCACCGGGAGATGTGCGGAACGTGGATCGTCGCCTGCTGCCCGTACTGCCGCCGCCAGCACACCCACATCGCCCACGACCGGCTCACCGCACCCGGCCTCCGGATCGCCCACTGCACCCGAGAGACACGGACCCCCAGCTACTACCGGCTCACCAGGAAGAAGACGTGACCCCCACCAGCGACATCACCCTCATCGCCCGCGCCGAGGCCGTCCACCTCATCGCCGGCCACCTCGCCGACCGCGACCGGTACGTCATCGTCGCCCCGCCGGACGTCGTGGAGGCCCTCGCCGACTCCATCGGCACCATCCCCGACTGGACGGCCTACCTCGACACCGGCATCGCGCTCGTGACCCGCACCAGCGCCGCCGCCGCGATGCGCCTCTCCCGCATGCTGCTGCCCACGGCCGCGGTCGTCACTGTCCCGAAGACCGTGCCCCCCGCGGCGATCAGCGAGGCACTGGACCACGACGTTCCCGCGGACGGTTCCCAGGACGTCATCATCCTGGCCGACCCCGAGCAGCAGATGGACTGGCCGCTGCTCTTCGTCGACGCCGTCGCGATGGTCGACCCCCGCCTGGCCACGGTGATCCGCGCCAACGACATCCGGAACCTGTCATGAGCCCCGCCGAGCAGACCGCCAGCAACGCGGACCTCGCCGCCCGGACCTGGGTGCTCGCCGAACAGCGGGTGTCCGACCCACCAGCACGCAAAGCCGCGCTCAGCGTCGGCGTGTGCCTCCGAACCACCAACACCCTCACAGCCGCCCGCCGAGCCCTCACAGAGCTCCGCCTCGACGAGGCCGTACGCGCGGCCGCGCTCGAGCTGCTCGACGAACTCACCACGGAGGAACCATGACCGACGTGCCTTTCGCTTCCATGTTCCTTCCCCTCGTCGAACGCATCGTCGCCGCCAACGACGCCAACCTCATGAACGACGGCCCCGAAGAGCAGACCGCCCGAGCGATCGAGCGGCTGGAGCACTTCGCCACCACCACAGCACTCATCCCCATCCGCGACACGATGATCGACCTCGCCGGA
>JAOPYH010000080.1 GCA_025964715.1 Streptosporangiaceae bacterium
CCGGCATGTACGACGCCGAGCCTGATGCGGCGCCCGGGATGGCGGCCGAGGAGCGCAGCCATGCCCGCACGCTCTCCCGGCTCAAGGACGACCCGCGGCCCACCGCGCCGCGCGAGATCGCCGACCGGGAGGGTTGGCACCGCACCGACCGCTCCGGGAGCCTGCGGGCAGCGGTGTTCGGCGTCAGCGACGGCTTGGTGTCCAACGCCGCGCTGGTGATGGGCTTTGCCGGGTCGGGCTCGTCACGCACCGCCATCCTGCTCGCCGGGATCGCCGGGCTGCTCGCGGGCGCCTTCTCCATGGCTGCCGGTGAGTACGTGTCGATGTCCAGCCAACGCGAGATGTACCAACGCGAGATCTCCTTGGAGGCTCAGGAGGTGGCGGAGAAGCCCGAAGAGGAGCACGCCGAGCTGGTGTTGCTCTACCGTGCCAAGGGCCTTGACCGCGCCGACGCCGAACGGCTGGCGGACCGGATCATGGCCGATCCCGAGGTGGCGCTGGACACGCTGGCCCGCGAAGAGCTCGGGCTGGACCCCGAGGCCCTGGGCTCGCCGTGGTCGGCAGCGATCTCGAGCCTTCTCGCCTTCGCGTCGGGCGCCGTCGTGGTGGTGGTGCCCTACCTGTTCACGGGCGGCACCGCCGCGCTGTACGTGGCCATCGGGGTCGTGGCTCTGGCGTTGTTCGGAGTCGGGGCCGGGATCGGAGTCCTCAACGGGCGCTCGTTCCTGCGCTCCGGGGTGCGCCAGGTGATCGCCGGCGGGCTGGCCGCCGCCGTGGTGTTCGGCGTCGGGCACCTCATCGGAACAACGGTGTCCTGAGCCGCCCCGGGGAGCTGCATCGCGCCCAAGCCTGCCTCTTTCAGCGAGGCCGATACCGTGCAGGCGAGGAGTCGAACTCAACCCGGGGCGGTCCCGACGGCGGACTCGTGGCCTGGGCAGGCCGCCGATCCGCCCAGGACGACGTCACCTGATCGCCGCTTCCCGCACAATCCGGGGCATTCTCGTTCGCTGCTCAGGCTCGGGGCCGGCGGTCAGCCGGACGTCGCGAGAGTGCTGCACACCCGCGGGGGCGGCCGTCGATGTCGAGCTCCAACGGCAGGGCGAAGGTCGGCCCGGCGTGAGCGCCGCCGGACCCGGCGCAGGAGGTGCGCCTGCCGGCGGCGTGGTTCCCGGCCGCCATCGACGTCGTCGATGGTCGCCAGTGACGAAACGTGATCAGTCGGGGTGCGCCGACGTCCCATGTCAGCCGTTATCTGTTGATGTGGAACCGAGGCGCAGGTGGACCTGAGACAGGCGGAGTACTTCCTGGCGGTCGTCGAGGAGGGCTCGTTCACCCGCGCCGCGGCTCACCTGTTCATGGTGCAGTCCAGCTTGTCGGCGTCCCTGCTGTCACTGGAGCGCGAGCTCGGGACGGACCTGTTCATCCGGGGACGGCTTGGGGCCGCGATGACCGATGCCGGCCGAGCCTTCCTCGTACCGGCGCGGGCGATGCTCGCCGAAGCCGAACGCGCCCGGGACGCCGTGGCGGAGGTGAAGGGGCTGCTGCGGGGCTCTGCGCGGGTCGCCGTCGTGGGGGGAAGCGACGATCTGGTGGAGACCCTGTGCCGGTTCCGGGCACAACATCCCGGCGTCGAAGTGCAAGTCGTCCCGGCCGACCCGAAGTCCGTGGTCGGTCTCGTGGCGGACGGTCACGTCGACTTCGCCATCACCCCCCGGGTCGAGTGCGCCCGTCCTGCGCTTCAGTTCGATCCATTGATGAGCACTCCGCTCGTCCTCGTCTGCCCCGCGGCGCATCCGCTCGCCGGCGCCTCCGACGTGGAAGCCGCGGACATCGCCGATGAGGCGATCATCGATCTCCCGAAAGGATGGCCGGGCCGGGACCTGTTCGACCGCGTACTCGCCGACCGTGGTCGCTGCCGCCGGGTGATGCTGGAGATCAACGATTGGTTCGGCGTCCTGACCATGGTCGAGCACGGCGCAGGTATCTCCTACGGCCCCGAGGTTGCCATCAACGCCAAGTTCCGGGACAGCGTCGCTGTCGCCACGCTGGCGGATGCTCCGGCCTGGGATCGCGGAGTGGCCTACCGGGACGACGCCCTCCGCGGGGCGGCCGGCCGCGCCCTTCTCGCCGCCTATCGGTGGCGCGTCACCTCTCGGTTCCCCCGGGGCGAGACGGATCGGGCCGCTGTCCCCTCGGCGCCGGTAGGGGAAGGACATTGATCATCGGCTGGGCGCGCAGCGGGCTCGACCGGCGACCGGGTCGCAGCTCGCATTGCGGCTGACGGTTCCGGGGACCGGCAGGGCCCGCGTCGACTGCGGGGCCACGCGTGACACGTGACCGCCAGGCGGGGCCATGCCGGTCTCCCTGACGGGTCACCCGCGGACGGAGAAGCTCGCGAGGATCTGGTCGGCGGAGTCGCCCAGGACCGAGACGACGTGGTCACCCGGCGGCACGTTCAGGATCACCTGCACGTCCACCGAGGACGGCGAGGCGATCCGGAAGCCGCCGTCCGACCGCGTGACGTGGGCGCCGGGATCCAGAATGGTCAGGCCGCTCGCGCGGGTCGGTGTCCCGCCGCCGTGATCGGCGGCCGAGAAGCTGTCCGTCGTCAGGCTCTGCACGCCGGCCCAGACGTCGAACCGCAGCTGCAGGTCGAGGGCCGTGCCGGCGGCGAGGGTCGGCACCCGCTCGACGGCACCGAGCACGATGCTGGCCGCCCCCCTCCCCGAGGCGATGTCGAACCCTCGCCGGCCGGTGATCTGGATGCCGCGTGGCCCGGGAACCGCGGACTCCGGCGCCGCCGAACCCGTCGCCGGCATCACATGAGGAAGCGGCCGGTCCTGATGGCCCCCGACGCCGTGAACGAGGACACCACCGGCGAGCAGCGCTGCACCCAGCAGCGTGACGGCGACGGTCCGCCCGCGATGCCTCGTCCGGTCCGGACCACCGGACGCCAGGGAGCCCGTGCCGAACAGTGCCGGACCGTCCGTCCGGCCTGCTCGGCCCTCGGGTTCCGCGTCCATGCCAGCTCCTCGCCGCCGCCGCCGAGTCTGTCACCTTCCCTCTGGCGCGAGAGCCTGTGAGCGGCTAGTGCGGCTGGTGCGCCTGGCGGTGGCCGCTCACGGTGGTGCCATGAGCGGTCAGCTGCAGCCGAGCGAGTCGCCGCGCTGGCGCATGGCGCGACGCACCGCCTCCGGACCGGGCGGCGGCGCACCGGGCGTGGCGGCCGCGCTGCGCAGGCCGTCGAGCACCAGGTCGGCGAAACGCCGCCAGGCATCGGGTGCGGCCC
>JAOPYH010000099.1 GCA_025964715.1 Streptosporangiaceae bacterium
GGACGGCGGATGTCGCGCTTGGCATCCCCCGGAGACAGCATCAGCTGTGCGGGGGGCTGGTGGCGGACTTACGCGGACCCCGCCGAGCGCCTGGCCACCGCATGCTGCGGCCCGTCGGGCCGGTCGTGATCGGTCAGGCCTATCGGGAGCCGACTGGAACCATGCAACTCACAGTTCGTCGGGAGACCATTCCTCCCGGGTCGTCCTCGTTCATAAGTCCAGGTCAGCAGGATATGTGGACGGCGGCGAACCTGACGGAACCGCGGTGGACGAAGCTCGCTGGCACACTTCTTGGCACACAGCCGACGGTCTGATCGACGCGCTGGCGGTGCTCCTTTCGTGCTTGGGGCCGCCAGCTGGACGGTCGGCGCTCGATCGGTCGTTCGCCGTCAGTAGCGCGGCGATCCGCCGGTCAACAGACGGGTGAGTCGCCCACATCCGCCGCAGCGATCTCGGAGCCTCACGACCGCTGCCCTTTAGTGCGTGAAGGGCAGCGGCCAGCTCCAGCGCAAGGCCGTGGTCGGCGGCGAACCGATCGGCGGCGTACTCGGACCGTCGGCTGATCGCGGCGTTGGCCAGCGGACCGAGCACCGCCGCCACCGCGACGAAGACCAATACTCCCCCGGCCATCCACTGGCCGTGGCGCGCTGTTCGGATCACGGCGACGGCCAGTCCGACGACCACGGCGCCCAGGGCTCCGCGTGGGCACTGGCGGCCGGCCAACGTGCTTGAAAGATTGGTCAGCAGCCTCGTCGTCAGGCGCCAGGGCGTGGTCAGCCACGCCACGAGCAGCATCGGCCGAGTCGCCCCCGTGACGTGGTGGCCCAGCTCGTGCACCAGCAGGGCCACCAACTGGCCGGCCGGCAGGCGACCGGTTGCGTAGTCCTCCAGGACCCGGCTGGTGACCGCGACGCTGCGTCCGCCGGCGGCGTAGGCGTTCGGCACCCGAGCGGTCTGGACGTAGAGCTCGACGTCACCGGCATCGGTTCCGGTCACTCCTAGGGCCGCCGACCATGCCGCCTTGAGCGCCGCCGCCTGCGCCGGGCTGGGTCGATGGAAGCCGCACGCGGCGCGAAGGACCATCTGTTCGCCGACTCGGGTCATCAGCACGGCCGCACCGGCCACCCAACCCAGCGGGAGTAGTTGTCGCGCCAACCGGCCCAGCGCAGCGGACGCCAGCATCAGGAGCAGCAGGCTGCCGAGCATGGCAGGCGCGGCGGCGACTGCTCGCCCGAGCCCGAACCGGGCGGCTTGAGGACGCACGTCGCGAGGTGGCCGGTGTCCGGTCGGCTTCATCCACGGACCTCCTTGACGCAACGGGTTCCTGGTCAGCCTCGCGGCCGGTACTGACACCGCGGCTTGCCCTCACGGCCGGTACGTCCTCAGCGCAGGTCCCGCCGTGGGCGCGCCACGTCCGGCGTCGTGCGAAGAACTTGCGTCGGCCCTGTCAGCAAACAGCCCGATTTGGCGCCTTCTCCGGCTGAGAGCAACGACCGAC
Source organism: Streptosporangiaceae bacterium (assembly GCA_025964715.1). Classification (GTDB taxonomy): domain Bacteria; phylum Actinomycetota; class Actinomycetes; order Streptosporangiales; family Streptosporangiaceae; genus Actinomadura_C. Next base: position 1,499 of record JAOPYH010000099.1, read on the forward strand.
GGGGTGGGGACGCCAATGGGGAACCAGGACCGGAGAGCACGCCGCACCGACACGTCCTCCAGCACCAATTGGGGCGACCGTGCTGAGCCGCGAGCTGCCAGCGACAGGGACAGCTACGGCGTCGTGCCGGTCCGGGAGACCGTGCGCCCCTGGGCTCTGCAGGTCCTGATCACTGCCTACGGCGGGGACACCCACCGGCTGCTGACCGATCTCAGCGATCTCCTCGAGGCGAGCGTGGCCTACGTCGACCGGCCCACTGTCGAGGCGCATCTGGAACGGGCGCTGTCCGACGGCGACTGGTCCGCGGTCGCCGCCCGGTTCACCGCGATGGCCTTCGACGAGCACGTCGGCGATGCCGGCACCGTCCGCACCGACTGGATCGAAGACACGCTTCGCCGAGCCGGCGTTCCCGGCCGCACCCCACCTGCGCCCCCCAGGCCGGGTCCTCCGCGGCGGCCGCTGCGTCGATGAGGGTCAGACGCACCTGCCCGATCTGCGGCTACACCGCCGGCTACGCCACCCCCCGACTGGCCGACGCGCACCATCCCCGCCACTCGTGTGCCAAGCACCGCCACAGCCGCGAGCTAGCCCGTCGCCGAGCCGAGCGTCTCAAAGCACGCGTGAAGCGGGAGTGCACCCATCCGCACGCCCGCCACCGGCACGGGACCCGCGCCGCCTACGTCAGGGACCGCTGCCGCTGTCCCGACTGCACCGCCGCCAACACCGCCGCCAGCCGTACTGTCGCCCGAGAACGGATCTACGGCCGCTGGGACCCCTACGTCGACGCAGGCCCCGTCCGCGAACACATCGCCGCGCTACGAGCCGCCGGCATCGGCGTCGAACGCATCGCGCAGCTTGCCGGTCTCTCGGTCAGCCACGTCCGCCAGCTGGCCCAGCACGCCCGCGGCGACGCCGCACCGACGCGGCGGGTCCGCCCGAGCACGGCCGCCCGCGCGCTCGGCATCGACATGGACGACGCCAATCGGGCGCCGCACAGCCGCGTTGACGCCACCGGCACCCGCCGACGCCTGCAAGCACTGATCGCCACCGGCTGGACTGTTGAGCTATTGGCCGCCGAACTCGGCCGCCGCCCCAACGCCCTGCACCGCAGCATGACCGGCGCATCGGTCACCGCCCGTACCGCCCACGAGGTCGCGAGCCTCTGCCAGCGACTGTGCAACACCACGCCACCGCGGGCGACCAGCGAACAGCGTGCCGCCGCCGACACCGCGCGAGCCCACGCCGCCGCACAAGGCTGGCTGCCCCCGCTGGCCTGGGACGACATCGACACCGACGCCACACCCTCCGCGCCCACGGCCGGAGCATCTCAGCGGAACGACATCGACGAGGTCGCCGTGGAACGCGCGCTCGCCGGGGACCACATCAGCTACGACGACCTCACCGCAGCCGAACAACAGGAGGTGGTTCGCCGCCTGACCGCCCGCGGCGCATCCATCCGCGACATCGCGGCGCAACTCGGCACCACCAAGCGCACCGTCTCCCGGCGGCGCGCATCCCCCGGCGCTGCATAGCGACCCAACAGCCGACCCCTGGACCCCCAGGCGTCGGCCGCGGGTTCAGGCCGGTCCGCCCCAATTCATCTACGCAGGTCAACCGGCATACGGAACGGCAACGGACCGCGGCGAACCACCCCGAACTAGGAACAATGGTGGTCAAGAATGGTGGTCAAGAATCGGCGCTCCCAGCTGCGCGGATCCGCGTCCCGACCGCCGCGGTGCCCGTTGCTGAGGATGGCGTCGCCTGAAGTGTCCTGGCCGCCATGTGCGTTGGCACACCCTCATTCGCACTCGGCCGGGGCTTCGATCGCCTGAGCGCGCCCACGTACGGTTGCGCGGGCGGTGGGTGCGCCGCGCCTCACCCAGCTCTCCCGCGCACCACCGAACGGTCCGAAAGGCCAGCAGGAACGCGTTCGTCCTGAACAGGCACGGCCGCATGGTGTTCCCCTCGAACGTCATGCCGGAGCTGGATTTGTCCGTTGTCGAGACTCTGGCCCAGCTGGACAGCGTCATCCGTCGTGACTTCGAGACGAAGGCCCCGACTGGAACCAAGATCCTCGAGAAGGTCCGTGCCGGCCGCTACACCAGCCGGTATGCACTGATGCGGGATCTCGCGTTGAACCTGTTCTGGGTCAACCGGTTCTCGATCACCCTCTACGACAAGCGGCCGACGCGGTGGGCCGACATGCCCCGGGAACGCTCGGACGTCTTCCTGCCCGCCCTGCAGCCCTGGGAGGACGGCAACGCCAAGGTGGCCGCCGTCGGGGCGGCCTACCCGATCCTCCCGGCGCAGTGGGATACCGCCGTCGAGGACCGGATCTTCGGGATCCTGTTCGACGTCTTCGCCAACCGCAAGCACCACGCGACCGCGCTGCCGGCCATCAAACCAACCGTTGGCGAGTTCCTTCAGCGGCCCGGCGCCCTCACCTTCCGGCTGACCCACTACGACCCCGACTACCCCGTCTACGACTACGCCGACATCCTGGACTGCAACGAGGACGTGCCGGAGCTGGAGGCGCTGCACCGCTGGGCCATGGTGCTGCACAACCAGTACCCCTGGGACCGATCGCACATGGAGCTGGCCGACGCCAGTTCGCTGACCGACGAGGACTACGTGGTCGCCTTCCACCCTCGCAACGAGGCGGTGCGCGCCTTCCTGCGCCGACTGCGCAGCGGCGGTCAGGGTCGGCCCGTTCCACCGGCGCGGGAGTCGCGGCCACCGACCCGGACGTTCCCGGCGATCGACGTGCGGCGGCACTTCACCATCCCACCTCGCCTTGAATCCCTGGCCGCGGTGCACGGCGACCAGGCCTGCAGCAACGACGACCTGATCCGCAACGCCGCCTACAACTGGTCCCCGATGAGCGCCGACCACATCCGCGCCACGACCGGGATCGACGAACGCCGCTACAGCTCGCTGCCGCTGGAGGAGCTGGCCCTGCAGGCCGCCGAAGCGGCGCTGGCGAAGGCGCAGCGCGAGCCGGAGGAGATCGGCGCCGTCCTGGTATGCACCTGCACGAGCGCCCGGCTGGTCCCCTCCCTCGCCACCTACATCAGCGGACAGCTCGGGATCTACCAGACCCACGCCGCCTACGACATCATCGCCGCCTGCGCCGGCAGGCCCTACGGTCTGGCCGACGCCAGTTCGCTGACCGACGAGGACTACGTGGTCGCCTTCCACCCTCGC
>JAOPYH010000130.1 GCA_025964715.1 Streptosporangiaceae bacterium
GCTGGTAGAGCATCACCTTGCCAAGGTGAGGGTCGCGGGTTCGAATCCCGTCGTCCGCTCGGAGAGGTCAACGGAGTACGGCCTCGTACTGGTGGAGTGGCCGAGAGGCGAGGCAACGGCCTGCAAAGCCGTGTACACGGGTTCAAATCCCGTCTCCACCTCGAACCTTGCAGGTCCCGGGCGATTAGCTCAGCGGGAGAGCGCTACCTTGACACGGTAGAGGTCACTGGTTCAATCCCAGTATCGCCCACCACATCATCCCCAGGCCAGGATCATGATCCAGGCCTGGGGATCTTTGTTTTCCACCGGCACCGGATCGAGAGCCCCAGTGTGGGTGGTGGTCGCCGGGAGGAGTGCTCCCGCAAAGGGAGCATCCGCCGGTCGTGTCGCGGGTTGTGCGCATGGTCAGGAACGCCATCGGCCGAGTGCCGCTGGACGAACTCAGAGCTTGTACAGCTTGTAGTACGGCGCCGTGATTCGCTCCGTCCGCGTGCCGAAGTCGACGAGCACAGCCACCTCGTCCTCGACACCGATGACCGAGCCCATGCCGTACTTGTCGTGAGTCACCCGGTCATGGAGGGCGAACTCCTTGACCGGCGGCGCGACAGTGGGGACGTTGAAGGGACTTCCAGGCAGGTGGCGCCGGGTTGTGGCGCGAGATCGTTTCATTGCTACCAGTATGCGCCCTGCGCTCCGCAAAAACTTGCATAGCCGCTCTGACCTGGAAGGGTCACCCGATCGTTAAGGTGCTTTGCGGTTCCCGTTAACGACGCCTCCGACGGCCGTGCGGCGCTGGATCGGGGCCGTCAGGTCGATCACCGGGCGCGTCTAGAAGATCCTCAGCGGCCTTACCCATGGCCGAAGCCGCATAGCATGTGACTCAATACTTGCAGGTCACCGCAGGTATTCATGGTGTCGGCAGGCGACGACAGTGACGCCGCCGGACCATCGACAGACCACGGTTCAAGCTGGCTCGCCCGCTGCGCGGCCAGGAGGAGACCTCGTGAACGACCCCATCGACGTGCTCGATCACATCCCGCCCGGCGCGGATGTCATCGTGCCGATCGGCCTCGGCGAGCCCGTCACCCTGCTCGACACTCTGGAGGCGAACGCCGACCGGCTCGACGGCGTACGGATCCACCGGATGGACCCCTACCTCGAACGGGCCTACATCAGGGGCGAGTTCGGCGATCATCTCCGCCACGTCGACTACTTCCTCGGACCAGGATCCCGCCAGGCGTTCTGGGCGGGTCAGGTCGAGCTGGTGCCCACTCACTTCAGCGAAACGGCCTTCCTGATGCGGCGGTCGACCAAGTGCACGATCGCGCTCGCGATGGTCAGCCCGCCGGACCGGGACGGTTACGTCAGTATGGGCACGAACGCGGACTACACGGCCTCGTTCATCGGGGACATCCCGTTCTTCGTCGAGATCAATCCGAACATGCCGTACACCTCAGGACAGAACCGGATTCATGTGAGTCAGCTCGCCGGCTGGTGCCATTCGGATCTTCCGCTGCTCGAGGTGCCTCCGGCCGAGCCGGACGAGCGCAGCCAGGCGATCGCAGAGCACGTCGCCGGCCGTATCCCCGACGGGGCCTGCCTGCAGGTCGGCGTCGGGCGAATCCCGAACGCGTTGCTGTCCTCGCTCGCCGACCACCGTGATCTGGGCGTGCACACCGAGGCCCTCTCCGACGGGATCATGGAACTGGTGGAGAAGGGCGCCGTCACCGGTGCGCGCAAGGTCCAGCATCCGGGCAAGCACGTCGCCACCTTCTGCGTAGGCACCCGGCGGCTGTTCGACTGGCTGGACCACAACGACGCGGTCTCGATGATCCCGGCAGAGTGGGTCAACGACCCGCGGATCATCGCGAACGAGCCGAACTTCGTATCGATCAATGCCACGAGCGAAGTCGACCTCATGGGCCAGGCGGCCAGCGAGACCATCGCGGGACGTTACTGGTCCGGCTCCGGCGGCCAGGCCGACTTCGCCCGTGGCGTGACGTTCTCCAAGGGGGGTCAGGGGTTCCTGGTCCTGCCCGCGACCACCAGCGCCGGTGTCAGCCGTATCAACCTCCGGCTCACACCCGGCAGCGTCGTGACGACGGCCAAGAACACCGTCGACCACATCGTCACGGAGTACGGCATCGCGCCGATGCGCGGTAAGAGCCTGTCCGAGAGAGCAACGGCGCTCATCGCGATCGCCCATCCCGACCACCGCGACCAGCTGCGCCACGAGGCGAAAGAGGCCGGCCTGCTGCGCTGACAGGGACGGATGTCAGCAGCGCTCCCGGATCTTCAGGCCCTCGTAGGACGGGAAACGGTCCCGGTAGGTGTCCTCCGCGAACGCCAGGAACCGCTCAACGTCGGCGAGGTTGGAGGCGAGCCCGACAGAGACCCGGATGGCACCACCGCTCGCCAGGCCGAAGATCCTGAGGTAGTCGTCGTAGGAGACCACCTCCTGACAGGCCGGTCCGGCCAGGACGTCCTTGTCGAGGCCGAAGGTCGCCTCAGCCGCCCCCGGATTGCAGAAGCACCCGGTCCGCACCGAGATGCCCAGCGCGCCGCTGTCACGTGCCACTGCGCGTTCGTCGACGATCGCGCCATTCGGGTCGCGGAAGTTGAACGTCACCGTCCCGCCGCGGCCGGCCGTGCCGGCCGGGCCGTAGATCTCCACCATCGGCCGGCCGTTGGTGTGCCGCAACGCCTGGAGCCGGTCGAGCAACCAGCCGGCAAGGCAGGTGACGCGCTGGTGGATCAGGTCGATGCCGATGTGCTCGACCCAGTCGATGCCCACCGCGACGTCCGGAATGGCGAGGAAGTTCAGCGTGCCGTCCTCGAACGCCGTCTCGTCCTCGGCCAGGACATGCCAGCCGCCCTGGGCGCTCGCCGCCTTGATGGTGCCGCCGGCGAACCAGGGGCGCCGCAAGCGCGTAAGGGCCTCGCGGCGGGCGATGAGGCAGCCGACCCCGGTCGGGTAGCCGAACACCTTGTACCAGCTCACCGGGACGAAGTCGGGGTGCACCTCGCTCAGGTCGAGCCTGTTGGTCGCGACGTAGGCGGCCGCGTCCAGCAACACGTCATAGCCGGCCTCATGAGCGAGGTCGATCCAGCTCAGCTGGTGCTGCACCCCGGTGAAGTTGCTCTGCGCCGGGAACGCGAACAGTCCCCGACGCCCGGTCAGTGCTCCGCGGACGTCATCCTCGGCGACCCGCAATTCGGGCCCGCGCACCGGAACGTATTCGATCCCGGCGCCACGACGCCCCGCGTACTCTCGGATGCCGTTGACCGAATTATGGTTGTCCAGCGTGAGGACGAACCGGGATCCCGGCCCGAACGGATAGGACTCGGCCATCAGGCGGCACGCGCCGGTGGTGTTCGCCGTGAAGATCACGGCGTACTCCTCCGCGGACGCGTTGAAGAAGGCGAGTATTCGCGCGCGGGTCAGCTCGACCAGCTCCGTCGCGATTTCGGAGGTCGGGCTCGCCGAATGCGGGTTGCCGAAACAACCGCCCCGCATGCGGGCCGCGTGCGCCGATATCTGCCCGTCCGCCGGCAGGCCCGCGCCGCCGTAGTCAAGGTAGACGTGGCCGCCTGCATCCAGGTAGGCGTAGTCGGTCGCGCGCAGCTCGTCCAGCCGCCGCGTAAGCCAATACTCAGGATATCTCGTCAGAAAATCGCTCTGTGCCGAACCTTCTTGGAACTCCGTAACCAGCATCGACCAAGCCTTTGCACGTCGGATTGGAGAGGCGAATTGTGGGCGGTTCAGCAGGTGCCGCTTTGCGCAGTACCGAGAGCGGATGGCCAGATGAACTCCAGGCGCAAGGAGTTGTTACGCGGCATGATGATGGTGACCCCCTTAGCAGGCGTCCAGGCCTGCGGCAGGAACAGATACTGGTCTCCCGATTGCAGTATGAGTTTCAGGCCGTCGTAGCGGAAGTGGTAGGCGGCCTTGGGGTCGTCGCAGCGGACCTCTCGGACACCGGGCGCGTGCAGGCTGAGGCTCCGCTCGCTGTAGACGACGGCACTGGGGGAGTCCGGCAATTCCGCCACGGATTCTCGGGCCCGGCGGGTGCCCACCGCAGCGGCATAGTCCGTCGCGGCCCAGAAGAGACTCAGGCCCACCAGCACGAACACGACCCCCCATTCCCCCACCGAGGCCCATTCCGGTCGTGCGCCGCGGTCGGCGCTCTGAGCCATGAGAGAGCGTCGCAGGTGGACCGCGTACGTCAGCAGCAGCACCCCGGAGGCCATGCTGAGCGGGGCGGCCGCGAGGTACCGGTTGAGCAGCGTCGTGGCCACGATGCTGGAGATTCCCCCGACGGTCAGGACGAGCCCCAGGAGGGCTACGACCGGTAGGCCGATACTTATAAGGCGAGGGCGGGATCCTGCGGCAAGGCGTGCGCGGAGCACGGCATGGCCCCACAGCCCGAACAGTCCGGCACAGGCGCCCACCGTCATGGGGAGGAAGAGCGCGTCCACACTCCGCATCAGATAGTCGCCGGTGGTCAGGCCGAGCAGAGTCGAATTGACGCCGAAGTAGTAGAAGAACCAGTAGGCGTATGCCCAGCCGAAGTAATAGAGCAACGAGGTCAACAGCGTCGTCGGCGCCACGACGGCGCCGACGATCTTCGAGACCTGCTGAAGGCCGGAGGGGCCTAGGGCCGCAGCCTCAGGCTCCGTCACGGTGTGCCGGCCGACGGCTGCCCTTCTCCTGGTGTGCCCTGCTGCGGGCCTTCTTGCGGCGTCACGGTATCGCCCGGCTGCGGGCCGTCCCCGGGACTCGACTCCGAATGGCACGGGAGTGTTCCGGTCAGGAGGATGATGGTCTTCTCCCGCTCCACCACGGCGCCGCGGGTCAGGTCGGGGACGGACCCGAGGTACCGGCACGACTCCGCACCGTTAACGCGTGCCTCGACGCGCAGGTGCACACACATGCTGCCTCCGCACGCGTCTTTTATGATCGTTTCGAGCTCCGCCTTCGCACTGTCGATATAGACCTGGGTGAACGCTGGCATCTTGATTGGCGCTCCGGGGGCCCCCGCACCGTTTCCTGGAGGGCCGTTCCGCCCGGGGCCAGGGGCGCCGGGGGCACCGGGGGCACCGGGGGCGGGCGCGCCGGGTGCGCCGGGCGCCGGCTGCCGGCCCTGGG